>JAFYCH010000050.1 GCA_017539765.1 Clostridia bacterium | reverse complement strand
ATTTGGAAGAGACCGAGCTGTTTGGAGATGGCACCAAAGAAAATCCTTATTTGATAAGCACACCATCAGAACTTCAACTTATTGCCAAATTTGTAAACGAAAAAGTACAAGCACCAGTTGGCAAAACAAATTATGATGTTGCATATTATAAACTTACAAATAGTATTGATTTGGGTGAAGATTATTATTTCGTTTCAATTGGCACGGCTAGCAGTCCATTTAATGGCACTTTTGATTATAACTATTTTGCAATCAGAAATATTTATACAGAACCAGATGCTTATATAATTAACAATGCTTTATTTTACATTATGGGAAAAGAAGGAAAAGTTATAAACAAATACCGCTCAAACTTGCCAATTATTATTGGTGTCGTAAGTATTATTGTAATTGTTTTAATTTCATCAATTATTGTTTTGACAATTGAAAAAAGAAGAAAAAGACCAAGGAAGGTTATCATCTTAAATGGCGGAGTCAGAAAAGATATCTAATGGCAAGAATTTATATTAGGAAAAATAAAAAAAATTAAAATTAGGTATTGACACCGCATATCATTTGATATATAATGAACTTGTTCAAAAAACATTTTTACCATTTTGTTTTTTTTACAAGAGAAACTGCACTGCTCAAAGCAGTGCTTTTTTATTTTTTACATTTAAAAAGACTTTAGATTATTGCACCAAGTTTGCTTAAAGTTGTTATTCAATAACAAAAGATATTTTAAAAAAAACGCTTTAACAGAAGTTAAAGTGTTTTTGTTTTTAGTTAAATATCAAAAGCAAAATTACAATAACAAGCAACGCAATAATTACAACGTCCAAAATAAGTCTTTCAGTTCTCATGCTTTTTTGTTCCGGTGTAAGCACAATTCTTTTTACTCTTTTGACATCTTTTTTTGGTTGTTTGGTAAAAAAGTTTGTTTTAATTTTATTTTTCTTTTGTGGTTTTTCAGCTTCTTTTGCAGTATATTTTTCTTTTTGTTTTTCAAAAGCATACTCGCCAGTGTTTGGGTCTACATTTTTCTTTTGTTCTTTCTTCTCTTTTTTTTGCTGTATTTTTTCTTGGCGTGCTTTTTCCCTAAGGGCGTCTTCTCTCATTCTGTCAAAGCCATATTGTTTGTCATACACAAACTTTTTGTCTTTGTTTTTCAAAACAGAGTAGGCAAGGTTAAGGTTTGCGGTGATGTTTTCTGCTTCTTTTTTGTTGCCTTTGTATGTGTCTGGGTGATATTCCTTAATTTTGCTAAGATATCCATTTCTGATTTCTTCGTCACTTGCAAAAATACTTATTCCAAGCAATTTATAATAATCTACAGATTTCGCCATAATTCCACCTACACTTTAATTGTATAATATTTTACAAGTTTTTGCAATATTTTTTTAAACAAAAAACCACATTCATTTTTTGAACATGGCTTTATATTAACTAAAAAACTTCTTCATCTATATTTTCTTTAGCTTTTGGCATTTTCGCTTCTATTGGAACAAGAGTGGTTTTCATATGAGTATTACATATTTTTATTTGATCAAGTTCTGAAGAATCGGAATTTTTTAATTCATTACAGAATTGTCCGAAACCATATCTGACTTGGTCCCATAATTCTTCAGCTCTTTCAGTATAAGTGACCTTTTCATTATAACAAAGACTATTTACAAAATTTATAACATTGGTTTTTTCTTCATCTTTAAGGCATTGCCAACTTTCAAAATTATGTCCTGTGATTCTTCTAAAGGCAGATTCACCATCATCTAGCATAGAGTATAGTACGACATCACCATAACTAAATGCAACATTTTTATTCGTTTGTTTGCAGTAATCTAAAAATGCAACAACATTTCTTATTCCCTTTAATCTATTTTTATCTGAATCTGCAAATCCAAACCATTGACGAGCAGGAACACGAATATATTCAGCATTACGAGCAACATTATATATACTTTGGAACTTTTTGAATGTTTGAAGCATAGTATCGCCATAGGTTCCATCAAGATTAAATTCATTTTTGAAGATATCTAACAATTGTTCATCGTTTAGTGTTTTTTCACCAGAATAAATTTTTTCAGCAAGTTCGAATGCGTATTCGTAGCCTTCTTTTACTATTCTACTATTATAGCGTCCACCAGAATATTCTTCTCGTTTCTCAAATGAGTTGAAAATTCTATCCATAAGAATGTCTGTAAACATCGGATCTCCGCCGTTACTTTGTCTGATGTCTTGAACATAATTTCCATTCCATTTCTCTCTTAAGTAACTAGGTACACTATCATATAATTTATCTATTTTACTCTTTACGTGTCCTAATTCAAAAAATCTATCAGAACCATCAACTGTGATTATTTTCTTAAAAAGATCAGCCTTATTCAATTGTCTAAACAATGCATCATAAACAGCTTGTTTATTATATTTTTCTTCATACCAATTTGCCATAATAAATTTCCCTCTGTTTATATTATAAAATAGATATGTCTTATTGTCAATATCATTTTTTTAAAAAAGCACCCAAAGGTGCTCTTATCATTTCGCATATAAATCAAACAAAATTTTATATACCCATCTTCTTGGCAAAATTTTGTTAAGAAACAAGAAGAATTTGTACTTAAAGCCAACAACATTGAGTGGTTTTGGATTCTTTTTGAAAAGTGCTTTGCAAATCACCTTTGCAACACTTTCTGGCGTCATTCCGTTTTGTTCGTCCTTTTCCATTTGACCAACACTGCTTTCAACTCTTTTGCCATAACTTGCATCGTCGTCAGCATTTTTTTCTCTTGCTGCTGTAAAGCCAGTTTTTGTGTCACCCGGAAGCACACAAACTGCTTTTATGCCAAAAGGTCTCACTTCCATAGATAATCCTGCTGTAAAACTTTCTATGCTTGCTTTTGTTGCACTGTAAAAAGTTTGAAAGGGTATTGGAAGTTCTCCTGCAACACTGCTTATGTTTACAATGTGACCGAACTTGTTTTCTCTCATATATGGCAAAACTGCTTTGCACATATTAACTGTTCCAAAAAAGTTTACATCATAAATTTTTCTAATTTTCTCATCTGGCGAACTCTCAACACTGCCCGAAATTCCCATTCCAGCACAATTCACCAAAAAGTCAATATGGTCTTCTCTTTCAGCAATAATATTCATTGCATATTCAATTTGTTCTGGTTTTGTGACATCGCACTTAAAATAATCGAACTCACCTTCAAAATCGTTGTGAGCCATACCATAAACTTTTACGCCTTTTTGCATAAGCATCTTTGCAGTGGCAAGGCCAATTCCACTTGATGCACCTGTTACAATTGCAACATATTTTTTTTCTTTTTCCATACCCATATTTTAGTTTATATGCAAAAAATAGTCAATAAAAAAATGCAAAGTCAGTTCTCTGCATTTTTGATTACTACAAAGGTCACGCCGTTTATATCGCCAGACTCAACAGTATATTCTTCGCTGTCAATTTTTTGTTTTGTGCTTTCTATGCTTTGCATAATGTTTTGTTGCATTGTCTGCATTTCGTCATACATTTTTGTTTGAAAGTCTTGCACACTTTGTAAAAAACTGTCTTGAGTGTCAGCGAACATTTCCGAAAACATGGCGCTTACACTTTCTTTTTGTTCTTCTATAAAGTCCACTGATTTTTTAAGGTCGTCTTTCATATCGTCCAAAACTTTTTTACCTGCTTCTATGTCTTGGCTGACTTCTGCTTTCACTTGTTTTACGCCAGATTTTATAGCGTCTTTCAAAGATTTTTTCTCACCAGTTTTTGTTGGTTTTGGCTTTGAAAATGTTGGTTTTTGTAAAATTTTTGAAACGCTTTTTGAGTTTGTTTGTGCAGTTTCGCCATAATATATTGGCTCCAAATCTTTTGGTGGCATATTTAGGTTGTTGTATTGGTTAAGTGCCAAGTTGTCGCCAGCAGTTGTTACAAGCACGTTGCAACTATCCTTGTAGCCACCTTCGGTGCTGTAAACATAAATTGTTGCAGTGCCTGCCTTTTTTGCTGTCACAAAACCATCTTCTATGGTCACAACGCTTTCGTTATTGCTTTCAAAAGAGTAGTCCTGATTGCTCGCATTAAAGGGGTAAACCTGCGCACTTATCACGGCGGTTTGCCCTTCGGCAAGATATAAATTTTTTTTACTTATTTCAATGCCGTCCACCTTTACTTCTTGTGCCTGATTACCACAGCCAGCCAAAAGCAAAACTGCAAACAAAACGGCAACAATGCTTAATATTTTTCTGCTTAAAATACTTTTTAAATTCTTTTTCATACTTATAATTTGTGCAAAGCGTGAGCAATTATTCAAAATTTGTTTATTCGCCTTATTTTTTTTGACAACTTCCACAAAAGTATATATAATATAGTTATAAATCTATAAAGGAGTTTTATATGCCAAACAATCGAGATTTCGCAAAAAATGTCGTTTCGCTCATCGCCAGATTGCAAAATTTGTGCGAGGGTTTTGACGACACAAACAAATCGGCAGTAATAACTGCAAAAGTGAAAATTTTGTTGGAACTTTCAAAGGCAGATTCTGTCACGCCAACAGTGCTTAAGCGTAGCGTTGGCCTTGCCAAAAGCAATGTAGCGCTCATTTGCGGAAAACTTATTGAAGAAGGCCTTGTTTCAAAGTCAAAAGACAGTTTTGACACCAGAGAAATTTTTTATTCTATCACTGACAAAGGCAAAAAGTGTTTGGACGAGTTTTTGGCAAAGGCTCAAAGAAATTTTGAAAGTGAACTGGCATATAAAAATAATATAAAACAGATAGATGCGGCAATAATTAGTTTGTTGCAACTTGTAGAATAGGGGTGAAAACTTATGGAATTATACAATACATTAACTCGTAAAAAAGAGGAATTTGTGCCAAATGAAAAGAATGTTGTAAGAATGTACACTTGCGGCCCAACAGTTTATCACTTTGCACATATTGGCAACTTGCGTTCTTACATAATGGAAGATTTGCTCGAAAAGTCTTTGAACTATTTGGGCTACAATGTCAAAAGAGTTATGAACATAACCGATGTGGGTCATCTTTCAAGCGATGGCGACACAGGCGAAGACAAAATGCTTATTGGTGCAAAGCGAGAAAATAAATCTGTGCTAGAAATTGCAGCAGAGTATACAAAGGCATTTAAAGATGACTGTGCAAAACTTAGGTTAAAGTGGCCAGAGACAGTTGTTCCTGCAACTTCTTGCGTTGATGATTACATCAAAATCATTTCCGTTTTGCTCGAAAAGGGCTATGGCTATAAAAGCGAAGGTAATATTTATTTTGACACTTCAAAACTTGATGACTACTACAAATTTGGCAATCAATCATCAGATGACATGATTGTTGGAGCAAGAGAAGATGTTGAAGAAGATACTGGCAAAAGAAATCAAAATGACTTTGTGCTTTGGTTCACAAAATCAAAGTTTGAAAATCAAGCACTCAAGTGGGATAGTCCATGGGGTGTAGGTTACCCAGGTTGGCATATTGAGTGCTCAGGCATTTCAATCAAATATTTGGGTGAATATCTTGATATTCATTGCGGTGGAGTTGACAACAAGTTCCCACATCACACCAACGAAATTGCTCAGTCAGAAAGCTTTTTGGGTCACAAGTGGTGTAACTATTGGTTCCATGTTGAGCATCTCAACACAAAAACAGGCAAGATGAGCAAAAGTAAAGGCGGATTTTTGACACTTGATAAGCTTGCGCAAGACGGCTATTCACCAATGGTTTACAAATTTTTCTGTTTGCAATCACATTACAGAAAACAACTCATTTTTTCAGAAGAAGCATTAAATTCTACAAAAACCGCTTTTGAAAAACTTCAAAAAAGAATTTTGGCTTTAAAACCAGATAACAAAGGTGTTGATAAAGATGCTTATGAAAAACTTAATCAAAACTTTAAAAGTGCACTAGAAAATGACCTTAACACTTCACTTGCGCTCACAGCAGTTTTTGATGTGCTTAAAGCAGAAACAACAGAAGACACAAAAATTGCACTCATCAAAGATTTTGATAGAGTTCTTGATTTAGGTTTCGTTGAACTTTTAAGTCAAGATAAGGTAGAGCAGAAAGCCGAGCCACAAATTGATGAAGACACAAGAAAGAAAGTTGAAGATTTGGCAGAGCAAAGAAAATTTGCAAAACAGCAAAAAAATTATGCTCTTGCTGATGAAATCAGAAAGCAAATTGACGAAATGGGATTTACTATCATTGACACAAGTTTAGGCTACGAAATCAAAAAAAAATAGTCTTATAATTGTTTGACTTTTAAAATTATATTTGATATAACTTTAATAAAGGAGCGTTTACAAATGAGCAGAGTCACAGAACAAAGACAAATTATTTTGGAAGCATTTAAAAAAGGATATCATCCTACAGCAGAAGAATTGTTAAGAAAATTGAGAGTTTCAAATCCAAATTTTTCAAGAGCAACACTTTACAGAAATTTGGCGTTGTTTTGCGAAAATGGCAAATTGCAAAAGATAAGCGCAGTTGGTCAAACAGACAGATATGCAATCAATACTGGTTGTCACTATCACGTTGTTTGTGAAAGATGTGGAAGGGTCGAAGACCTTGATATGTTTAACCCACTTCAAAATCCACCAAAACTTTTGGAGTACACAATCAATTATCACGAACTTACTTTCTATGGTCTTTGTCCAAAATGTCAACAAAAAGCAAAAAAATAATTCAAAGCACACAAAAGTGTGCTTTTTTTGTGCATTAAAAATAAATAAATGCTTTAAATGATATGTTATTTTATTTTTTTGTGTTAAAATATATATAATATTTAGACTTAAACTTTCAAAACTTTTTAAAAGGTGAGACATGAAAAGGATAAAAGGAATTATTGTTGCAATCTTAACCATTTTAGCAATTCCAGCATTTTGGGCTTGTCAAAAAGGAAACAATTTGCTAGAAACTCCGCAAAATGTTAGTTTGGACGAGACTACAAATGTTTTGTCTTGGGACTTGGTTGAAGATGCAGAATATTATGGTGTTGATATAAACGGAAAAATTCACCAAACCAGAGCAAACAGTTTGGATATTTCTGCATACATTGAAGAAAGTGGAACATACACAATCAAAGTTAAGGCCCTTTCCGTAACAGGCAGTAAAAAATTTTCAAAATTCTCTGATCCAATCAGTGTAACAAAAAAGGCCAGACTTGCTTCACCAAACTTGATTTTTAACAATGCCACTGGTGAACTTTCTTGGGAAGAAGTTGCAAATGCTTCATATTACATAATGTCCATAAACGGTGTTTACTACAACACAACAGAACATTATTTTAATTTATACGAGCAAACACCTTTTGATACTTATTTAATCAGAGGCCAAGAGAACACATTTAAAGTTTATTGTGCTCCAACAAGCAATTATACCAACAGCCAGTTTTCAAAAGATGTTAAAACATATATTGCAGATGTTCAAGAAGCACCACAAAATGTTAATCTTGAAATTGTTGATGGTAGGTATTTGTATTCGTATGATGCCGTAAGCACTGCAACCGAATATGAAATAACTTTGGGTAGTTTGATATTTTTTACACAATCTACAGAAACTGACTTGAGTGCATTTTTAAATTCGTTTGGCAAAAAGACGGTTTATGTTCAAGCAAAAGAAGTAAAAGAAGTGGTAGATGGTAAAGATAAACTTCTTTATATGAAAAGTGCAAAGAGTCAAGTAATAGAGTTTGAATACAAACCATATTTTGTTGATAAAACCATTCAAAATCTTCAAATTGATGATGAAAAAGTTCTTACTTTTGATGCAATTACAGATGCTGTCAGCTATGAAATAACAGTTGATGGCACAAAGTACACATCAATCACAAATCAATATGATTTAAACAGTTTGCTCTCTGAGGCAAAACAATATAGCATTTCTGTTGTCGCTGTAAATGGAAATTACAGAAGCAATGTGGCAGAAATTCAATATGCAAATATATTGCAACTTCAAAGTCCAGACTTTGTGTTTGTAGAGCCAGAAACAAGCAGGGTGGAACAAAGACATATAAACATAACCACAACATATAACATTCCGGTTTCTTACAAAATAATTTTTGCTGGTGGCTATATTGAAACTGTACAAAAACAAAACATTGACATTACAAATTATTTGGAAATTGGAGCTAACTCAATTTCTGTGCAAGCCGTTTGTGATGATGAGTTTTGGTTAAACTCTGAAGTAGCAACAAAGACATACAACTATTATCTTCCAGCACAGGTAACAAATTTGCAAATAAGTGAGCAAAAAGTTTTGACATTTGATGGCACTGAAAACACAGCAGAGATATACAAAGTTTACATAAAACTTCAAGATCAGCAATGGGGTGATGCAACAATCACTACAGCTGAAACAACTATAGATTTACAAACTTATCTCGTAGACACAGGCAAATATAATATTGGTGTTTCTATTGTTGATAGCGAAATAGAAAGTCAAAAGGCTATTATAAATTATTTGATAAGCGAGAAACTTGCCACACCACAAAATCTTTCAGTGGTTCAGGAAACTGATGGCAGAGCATTGCTTAGTTTTGATGCAGTACAAAATGCAAGTGGCTATGAACTTTATATAGATGGAGTTCAAAAGTGTGAGTTAGATGGCAACCAGTTTAATGATATAACAAGTTATGTAAACATTGGCAGCGATACAAACATTTCCATCAAAGCAATTGGAGATGGTGAAGTATATCTTGCCTCAGAGATGAGCACCATCTATGTGTTTAGATATATAAAGCAACTTGCTTCAATAAATAATGCGTATATAGAAGCAAACGCAGGAGCATATTATTTATACTTTGAACCAATTGATGAAATCTACAATTATCAACTGACTTTGTCACTTGATGATAATGATGAAGTTAAAGCAATAAATGCAACTTATTATAACGACAGTTTGAATATGTTTGTTGTTGATATTGACAGCAATATTACGGATACAGCAGATTATGACATAACCATCACTGCAACGGTAGACCAAGATTATTATTCTCAAACACCATATCAATCAACAGAAACAATAAGGGTATTTAAGCAAGAAGATTACAGTTCAAAGTCATTCTTCTATTATGGCAAATATTATACTTATTCGGTAAATAACGAGTTTGAACTTGGCGAAGCAGTACTTCATGCAATGCTTTACAGAAAAGACAGCATAGAAGTTTACTTAAATTATGACTACGAAGGAAAAGATAATGCATATACAGCAACAGATTGTCCAATTCAAAATTGCTTGCCACTTATCAATAACTTTGGTGTCAATTTAGATGGTTCATCAAATATTTTCTTGCAGTTGTTTACAGGCTCTGGTAGTTTGCAAGACAAAATATATCTTATAGAAAGAGCACACGACCAAATGTATTTGTATATAACTGGTGAAAGCCATTTGACAAGTCAAAAAAGTGACAGAGTTTACACAATTGAATTTGATTATTCAAATGCTGGTGAATATCAAGCAAGTCATAGCAATTTGCAAGGCGACGTTCCAGATTATCTTGGTTTGACCACATCAAAAACTTTCCCAATAGACAGTTGCGCGGAAGTGGAAGTAGAAACTGCATATCAACTCATCATGGTTGCATCTTATGGCAAAAAACCAAAGTTTGTTAACCAAGATGACCCATCACTTAACCATATTGCAGAAGACACATACAATGCTGCAAGATATATTCTCAGTCAAATTTGCACTGATGGAATGTCAGAAGTTGAAATTGTAAAAGCAATTCACGATTGGATTGTTCTCAACAACACATACGATTATTCTACATATGAGACTGCAAGCGGAACACCATTTAATTCAGAAAATTTGAATGATATGGGATTCTTTGCAAGTGGAACACTTCTAAAAAATCTTTCAGTGTGTGCTGGTTATGCTCAAACATTTTCACTTATGTGTGGCATAATGGGTATCAGGTCAGCCACAACACTAGGTCTTGTTGGCAGTGGAATAAATTGGGCATCTGTAGATTTTGATAATGTATTCAGTTTGATGCTTTCCGGCCTTTTAACTAATTCAGGCAATATTGGTGCACACAGTTGGAACAGGGTTTATATTTCAACACCACAACACCCAGAAAAAGCGTGGTATATTGTTGATTGTACTTGGGACGATTATGACGATGGCACAATATCTTATAACTATTTCTTAAAAATGGATAGTGACAGCAATATTTTATCAAGCAGAAAAGAACTGTATCCTAATGGGACATATTATCACGAAGCAGATGAGTATGGTGAGCAGATACCATATGCGGCAGTGACAGAGTATAGCATGCAATGATATTTAATCTCACAAAAATTATTAAAAAAGCCACTATGTTTATAGTGACTTTTTTGATACGGTATCTTAATTAAAGAGTCTCTGCCTTTTCTTCCTCTTTAGGTTTTTCTTTTGATTGTTCATTAATTTTTTTGTTAAGCGCTGCATTTTGAGCCATTTCTCTCATTGCTTCTTTTGTTTCTTCGAGTGTTTCTTTTCTTAAGTCTTCTTTTTCTTTCGCATATAAATTTGTATATTTTTTAAATGCCTTTTTATATGCTCTTGAGCTTCTTAATTTTTTCAAATACGCATCATAATCTTTTGGATGTTCTGCTTTTAGTTTTTCTCTAAATGCTGCAGCATTATCAAAATCTTTTTTATGCAATTCGTGGAATTTTTTATCAACAACTTCATCAATATGTTTTTTCATTGCCGGATCAGATTCCAACTTTTCATTTTCAGCGACTTCTTGCGCTTCTAATTTTGCAAGTGTTGATTCTTCATGTACCAAAACAATTGCTTTTTTTAATTCGCTTATGAAGTTCTCTTTTTGAGCTGCTTTCTTTTTGCTTTCTTTCTCATCTTTTTCATTGATTTCTTCATCAGTACCAAATAATTTATCAGCGAAATCACCTTTTATATATGGCTCATACAATTCGGTATTTAATTCAGTATCATCCTCATGCTTACCAGGGTGAACCTCATAAATAAATCTTGCCAATGGTTCATAAGATTCATTTTTTGGTCTTTTGCGAGTCAAATCTTTTTTTACATTGTTCATAACAAGATCGAAGCACCATCTTACGTCCACTTTACCAATATTTTTTTTGTAATATTCTACTGCGTAATCAACTGCCAAATCGGTATTTTTACCGATAAGAACTGTTAGATTAGTATCGTGATCATAAATTAATTTATTTTCTCTGGCAACATTATATGCAAGTTCTGGATCTTTTATTTTAACAACGCTTTCCACCAAATTTTGTGTTTGTGTTTCATTTAGCCCTAAGGTGTATGCTTGAATAGAATCTCCTTTATATTTAAATAAATCAAGCAATGTCTCCACTTCATCTCTATCTATTCTTCCGTTTTGGGCGTTTAGTTTATTAAAGGCAATAGCGGCTTTTGTATATTCTTCCATTCTTCCTATTTTTTCATCTTCGTCAATTTCTTTTTCATTTTCAATATCGTTTAATACTGCTCGTTGTTCTTCTGTCAACATATCTTTCAGTTCTTTTGCTTCTTTTGCCATAATTAAATCTCCTATATATTTTTATTATAAAATAAAAAATTGATAAAGTCAATATGTAATTTATAATTCATGTTTAATGCGATTACATATAAAAAAATATCAGGGCTTTCCTGATATCATTTTATTCTCCCATATCGAATTTAATTTCGTAAAAGCCTTGCTCATATCCGCAAAGTGGACAAGGACTTGGTGGCTGTTTTGCAGTGTGCTCAAAGCCGCATTGACTACATTTCCATTTCTCACTTTTTTGTGATTTATAAAGTTTGTTTGATGAAAGTTTTTGGTGTATTTGTTCAAGCAGGGCACTGTGACAGTTTTCCACTGTTGCAATAAGTTTAAATTTGTGCTCAATTTCAGGGTAGCCTTCTTCTTTTGCAATTTTTGCAAATGTGGGGTAGATGTTATCACTTAAATATTTTTCACTTTTGCTGTGACACATTGAAGCCTGAATTAAATCTGTGCAATCAAAAGGGTAGCCAAAAGACATATCAATGTTTTGAATTATGTCACCCTGATAGTTTTGGTGAATAAGTTCCCAAAAAACTTTCGCATGACTCATTTCGTGCTTTGCAAGAGTTTTGAACACCATTTGCAAATAATTCAGTTTTTCAGTGACACATTGCTGAGCCATAAACTGATATTTTGCACCTTCCATACATTCACTTGCAAAACTTCGAGCGAGATTGGTTAGTGTTTTGCTTTCATTAAAATTTACGTTTTGTTTCATAAATACTCCTTAGTGTTATCATTGACCAAAAAAGTTTTGCTATACATTTTTTTTAATAACATTAGTTTTTTTTGTAAAATTATTGTTTTTTTAAGCAAATAAACATGCAAGTTGTTAAAATTTGTTTTATAATTTTTGAAAATATAATATAATATCAATATGAGAAAAAAATTGTTGACTATAATCATTTGTCTATTCAGCATATTTTTACTTTGTGGTTGTGCAAACATAAATTATACAATTATGGTTGAAAGCACAGGGGTTGTTACACAGTCAATAAACTTGCAGTTTAGTGAAACTGATGTTGTAAATGCAGGCAAAACACTGAGCGCCTTTATGCATGAAATAGAAGATGTTTCAAATCAAGTTATTCAAAATTCATACAGCAAATTTATGACATCACATACAATAGATGAAGACATGCAAACATACAGTGGTGACACTGTTAAATTTGCTCAAATTATTGAATTTGTAAACAAAAATATGGATCCAAACAATGGCAGGCCAAAAATTGAGTGGAGCAGAAATGGCGATATTGTTTATTGTAAAATCTCTCTAAGATTTTTAAATATCTATGCATACAGATATTTTTATGATAGCTATCAAGACTCTGAAAAAGAGAGTGAAACAATAAGAGAAGACCATGGTTATTATGCCAAAGATATTGATTATTCTGATTCACCTTTCAACGATATTTCAAACAACACAATTGCACAATATTTTATGGCATATTTCGATGACCAGTTTGCTTATGATGACATAAGTTGCAGTTTCACATACATTACACCAAATCCCAAAATATATACTGATGCTGATTATGTCGGAAAAGACTTAAACGGAAACACAGTTCATACTTGGACATTTACTACAGACGAGATTACTCAAGATGGCAAAAGTAAATTTGCAGTTTATACAGTAAAATTTAGAGCATATATTTGGTATGTCACTGCTATTGCCATAAGTTTGTTTGTAGGATTATTCTTGCTTTTCATTTGCAGAATAAACGATTACAGACGTGCAAAGTATCAGTCTCATTTTATTGATTCGGATATTTCGTATTTTGAAAAAACATCAAGAGAAATTGTGGAAGCGGGCAAGAAAAATGACAATCTAAAAAAGGATAGTTAGACAAAATTATGTTTAACTATTTTTTTACTGAAAAAATTTTAAAATATTTATTGATAAATTAAATAAATGGTGTTATAATAAACCAGCAAATTATTTTTTAGGTTTCAGAAACCTATTTTTATTTAAAGGAAGAAATATATGAAAAACGAGAAATTGAGAAATATAGCAATTATTGCTCACGTAGACCATGGTAAAACAAGTATGGTTAACGAAATGCTTAAACAAGGTGGTGTATTTAGAGATAATCAACAAGTTGCTGATTGTGTTATGGATAGTGGAGATTTGGAAAGAGAAAGAGGAATTACAATTCTTGCAAAAAATTGTTCACTTATTCACAAAGGT
>JAFYCH010000049.1 GCA_017539765.1 Clostridia bacterium | reverse complement strand
TGAAAGTAAAAGATGGCAACGACACAAAAGAAATAACAGAAGTTTTGCGTAAAGCAAAAAAATGCACAAAGCCATCAATTGTCATTGTTCCAACAACCATTGGCTATGGCACTGAACTTGCTGGAAATCAAAAAATTCATGGTTCACCACTCACAGCAGAGATGCTTCAGAACTTGAAAGTAAAACTCAATGTTTCAAAGCCAGAATTCGATTTATCTGACGATGTAAAACAAAACTTTGCACAGAAGCAAGCAGATGCAAAAAAACGTTTTGCTTTGCAAAATAAACTTGAAGAATACAAAGTGAAATATCCAGAAGATTATAAAAAAATACGAAATCTTTGTGATGAAAAACAATATGCAAAATATGTGGAAGAAGTGAAACAGATAAAAATCGAAAATGTTTCTACAACAAGAGATATGAATTTTGAAGTTATGCAACAAGTAGATAAAATCGTTCCAAATCTTATTGGTGGCAGTGCTGATGTTGCAACTTCAACAAAGGCTTATGTAAAGTCAGAAAAAGCATTTAGCAAGGATTGTTATACTTCAAAATATTTTCATTATGGAATCAGAGAACATGCGATGGCAGGCATAAGCAACGGAATGGCTTTGTTTGGAGGACTTCTTCCTTATCAAAGTTGCTTTTTAACTTTTATGGATTATCTTAAACCATCACTTCGTATGTCTGCACTTATGAATCTGAGAACGCTTTCTGTCTTTTCTCATGACAGCATAACAGCAGGGCAAGACGGACCAACACATCAACCAATAGAGCAATTGCCAACATTAAGAATGATTCCAAACACAATTGTTTCAAGACCATACAATTTGGCAGAAGTACTTGCAACTTATGTTTGGCTGCTTTCATATCACAAACCAGTTTGTATGCTTGTCTCAAAAGACAAAATGGAATTTGAAGAGAGCAGTATTGTTGACGCTTTGCGTGGTGGCTATGTTCTTAAGGAGGCAAAAAATGCCAATGTAACACTTATTTCAACTGGTGGCGATGTTGACAGATGTTTGAAAGTTGCCGAAACTCTTAAAGAAAAAAATATTGTTTGCAGAGTTGTCAGTATACCTTGCATTTCGCTTTTTGAAAGTCAATCAGAAGAGTATAAGAAAAATGTGCTTGGAGGTCTTCCAAAAGTGTTTATAGAAGCAAGCAGCGAGAATTATTGGTATAAACTTGCAAGCAAAGATGACTTGGTTATTAACATAACAGATTTTGGCAAGAGCGGAAGCCCAGAGCAAGTTGAGAGATATATGAACTTTGATGTAGAAAGTCTTTTAAATAGAATTTGTGATTGGTATAAAAAATAATTTTTAAAAAAGAAAAAAACCATATCGGTTAACTTACCAATATGGTTTTTTCTTGCTATTCAGTGCAATTTGTAGAAACTCGTTAGAATTTCATCAGCATAATGATTTATGCTCTTGCAGTGAATACATTTTTATTATATTCACTTTGAAAAATTTTATTCATATTTTATTCTTTAAATTCGTTTTTAATATTAAGCAAAATATTATAAAAATCATCTTTGTCTTGTTTTGCTTTTGCAAAGACAACTTTGTTTTTAGTTTTGCTAAGTGAGTTTATATATCTTCTTTCTTTAAGCAAATAGTCTTCAAAATTTTCTGTTGGGACGGCGCTGTCAATAGTCATAGGATTTTTGTTTTGCTCTTTAAGTGCAGGGTTATATCTAAACAGGTGCCAATATCCGCATTTTACTGCTTCAAGTTCGTGCTCAATATTTTTGCTCATATCAATTCCGTGATTTATGCAAGGACAATATGCAACAACAATGCTTACACCGTCAAATTTTTGTGCCTCGTCAAATGCTTTTATTGTTTGGTTCATATTTGCACCAAGACAAACTTCTGCAACATAAACATTTTTGTATTGAAGAGCAGAAAGCACCAAATTTTTCTTTGCAGAACTTTTGCCATTTGCACAGAATTTTGCCACAGCACCGCGTGGTGTAGATTTGCTTGCTTGTCCGCCAGTGTTAGAGTATAGTTCTGTGTCAAGCACAAGTATATTTATGTTTTCGCCACTTGCCATAACATGGTCAAGTCCGCCAGCATCAATATCGTATGCCCAGCCATCTCCACCAACAAGCCAAACAGATTTTGGAGTTATGCAGTCAATGTTGTTAAAAATATATTGATACATATTATCATTTTTATTTTGTAAATTTTCCTTCACATTTTTAAGTGCTAAATAAATTTGTTGACATTCATCAAAATTATCATAGTTATTTAACCATTTTTCAAATATTGTTTTCAGTTTGTTATCGAGTTTATGATAATTTGTCTCAATAAATTTTTTGTAGTTTTGTCTTTTGCTTTCGTGACTTTTTTTGATACCAAGTCCAAATTCTGCATTATCTTCAAAAAGAGAATTTGCCCAAGCAGTTCCAAAACCGTTTTCGTCTTTTGTATATGGGCAAGTTGGGGCGGAGCCACCATAGATGCTGCTACAACCTGTTGCATTTGCAATGATTAGTTCTTTGCCATAAAGCTGAGTAAGAAGTTTAATGTAAGGTGTTTCTCCACAGCCAGCACATGCACCACTAAATTCAAAATATGGCTTCATAAATTGTGTTTTTAAAACAGATAGTGGAATGTTTGGAATTTTGCTTTCAATGTCTTTTGTAAACTCAAAGTTTTGTTCTTCTTTTTCAAAGCAATTTTCTTTTTCACAAAGTTTGATTGCACCTGTTGGACATGCTCTCTCGCAAAGTCCACATGCAAGACAATCAGCAGGGGACACTTCAACCAAGAAGTTTGATTCTTTGTTTAAAATACTTTTTTTTGTTTCAAGTGTCTTTGGTGCGTTTGCAAGTTGCTTGTCATCAAGCAGTTTTGCTCTCAAAACAGAATGCGGACAAACAAATGTGCACTTTCCGCACTGAATACATTTTTCTGCGTTCCATTGTGGCACAAAGTTTGATACGTTTCTTTTTTCAAACTGGCTTGTTCCAACAGGGCTTTCGCCGTATAAATTTACTTTTGAAACTGGAACTTCGTCGCCGTTTAAATCGAGTATCGGTTTTATATATTCGTCATAATATTTATTGTTGCTTGTTGTAATATTTTGTTCTGATAATTTTGACCAAGCCTTGTCTACCGCAATTTCTACAATTTTGTTTTCTGCATCTGTTATTGCATTTATGTTTTGTTTAACAACTTCTTCACCTTTTTTAGAGTACGCCTTTTCAACAAGTTTTTCAGTTTGTTTTTTTGCTTCATCAAAATTTATTATATCAGCAATTTTTAAAAAGGCTGTTTGCATAATGCTGGAAGTTTTTCCTTGCAAGTTGTGTTCTCTTGCAATTCCGTCTGCGTCAATAGAGTAAAGTTTTGCATTTTTTTCTGCAAGTGTTTTTTTGATATCATTCAAAACATATTTGTCAATTTGCTCGGTTTCTGTAAATTTTGAATTTATAAGAAGTTTTCCGTTTTGTTTAATTTGTTTTGCGATGTTATATTTGGTTAGGAAACTTACATTTCCGCAAACAACAATATCGTTTTCATTTGTAAGATATGGTTTGATTATCTCGTTTTCAGAAACACTTAAAAAACTTCTGGTTAATCCGCCTGACTTTTTGCTGTCGTACATAAAGTATGCTTGCACGTAGTTTTTGTCCCCAATAATTTTTGTCAGGTTTTTAACACTGCTTACAGTTCCGTCACTGCCAATGCCGTAAAACAAAAAGTCTTTGGATTTTGATGTAATGTGATAATCTTTTTCATAGCTCAAACTTGTGTGTGTGATGTCGTCATCAATTCCGACAGTAAAGTTGTTTTTTGGACTATCACTTTTAAGATTATCAAAAACAGCTTTAACCATATTTGGTGCAAATTCTTTTCCACCAAGCCCATATCTGCCACCAACAACCTTAATTTGTTTTTCTGCATTTTGCACTGTGGCTACAACGTCCAAATAGAGTGGCTCGCCCAAACTGCCTTGTTCTTTTGTTCTGTCAAGCACAGCAATTTTTTGAACGGTATCTGGCAAAATGTTTAAGAAATATTTTACATCAAATGGTCTGTACAAGTTTATTTTTACAAGTCCAATTTCTTTGTCGCCAGAATTGTCAATATAGTCTTTTATGGTATCTGTACTACTTGCCATTGAAACAATAACATATTTTGCATTTTCACTTCCGTAATATTCCATAATGTGATGCTGACCAAGTCCAAGCTTGTGTAAGTTTTCAAAAGTGTTTTCAAGTTCGTCAGAAAGATTATTGTATGCCAAATTGCTTTTTTCTCTGCCCTGAAAGAATATATCGCCACTTTCGTTTGTGCCATATTGCTTTGGATTATTTGGCGAAATTGCACGGCTTTTAAATTCGGCAAGTTTGTTAAATGGATATATTGTTTTCAACTCTTCATCTTCAAGAGTGTTTACAACAGAAATTTGATGGCTTGTCCTAAATCCGTCAAAGAAGTGCAAGAAAGGGATTCTTGTTTTAAGGCTAGTCAAAAAACTTGCCACTGCAAAATCATAGGCTTCTTGCGGGTTGCTTGCTCCAAGCATAGCAAAACCTGTTTGTCTTGCACTCATAATGTCGCTGTGGTCACAAAAAATGTTTAAGGAATGACTTGCCACACTTCTTGACGCAACATTGATTACGCAAGGTAGCATTTCGCCTGCAAGTTTGTACATATTTGGAAGCATAAGAAGTAGTCCTTGGCTGGAAGTAAATGTTGTGCTTATGCTTCCTGCCAAACTTGAACCATGCAAAGCACCAACAGCACCTGCCTCACTTTGCATCTCGGTTATGCTCAATGTGTTTCCAAAAATATTCTTTTCACCCAAAGAAGCCCACTCGTCACAAAGTTCTGCCATAGGACTTGATGGGGTGATGGGATAAATAAAACTAATTTCACTCAATTTATAACTTGCTTTTGCGCAAGCAGTATTTCCGTCAATAATTTCTCTTTTCATAATAAACCTACATTATTATATCAAAACTTATATGTTTTAGGCAAATATACTTTGAATATTTATCACATTGTGATATATTACAAGTATGAAAAGATATTTATGCACAGTGCAATATATAGGCAAAAATTATTGTGGCTATCAAAATCAAGATAATGGAGTGTCTATTCAACAAAAAATTGAAGAAGCTTTAGAAATTGCTTTCAAACAAAAAATAGAGATATTTGCAAGCGGAAGGACAGATGCTGGTGTCAATGCTTATGCTCAAACATTTCATTTTGACGCGGATTCAACAATACCTGCACCAAAAGTACCTTTTGCTGTAAATATGTTTTTGCCAGAAGATATAAAGATTTTGGATTGCAAACAAGTAAGTTATAGTTTTAATACACGTTTTGACGTCAAAAAAAAGACATACGAATATAACATTTATGTCAGTCCTGTTGAACTACCCGTCAAAAATATGTTTGCTTATCACATTCAAAAAATGCCAGATATAGATAAAATGAAGCAGTGTGCAAACTTGCTTGTTGGTGAGCATAACTTCAAGGCATTTATGAGTGCGGGTGGTCAAAGCAAAACTTTTGTTAGAAAAATTTATTCAATCAAAATAAAACAAAAACAAAATGATATTTCTATTGAAGTGACAGGAAATGGTTTTTTGTATAATATGGTCAGAATCATTGTTGGCACGCTACTAGAAGTTGGTTTTGGCAGGAAAACTATTGAAGATGTTAAAAATGCTCTAGATACTCAG
>JAFYCH010000048.1 GCA_017539765.1 Clostridia bacterium | reverse complement strand
GATTTTTCTTTTCTGTTATTTTCTACAACTTTAGCTCGTTCTGAAATTGAAGGGTCATTTTGTCTGTCGTCTTCCAATTTAATCAATTTTTCTCTTCTCTCGCTATAAATATGTGCTTTTTTCAAATTTCTTCCTTCGATTGCTGAAGCTATGCTATACATAGCAGCACGTGGGAGACCTGAAAACAACAAAATAAAAGGTGATACAAAAATATTTCCCAAAATAGAATATCTTATTGCATCAGGAATATACATTGTAGGTTTTCTTGAATCAGAATCAGATACCCATTTTGAATCAGGTGACCAACCCTTTAAACCTACAAAATTAGCAAATTTATGTGCTCTTTTTGCACGCTTAGTATATTTGTTGTATTCTTTTTGTAATCTATTAATTGTCATTTCTTCCATAATTTACCTCGTGATTTTATTTTATCACAGAATTATCGTTTTGTCAATATTGATTTCATTTAAATTACTTAATATACGCATAAAATAATATAAGTGGTAGAGTGGTTATACATAAAACAAAAAAAGAAACCAGCGAACCATAGGGTTTTATCGGTTTCTAGTGGTTGAGCGAGTTTTTTTGTTTTTTTTGTTATCTTATGATATAATTTTATCGGAGGATTGCAACATGTTTGAAATAGTTAAAGATAAAATTTTGTATCAAGCAACAAATTGGGACTACAAAATTGGGGATATTATTGAATTTGGCAAAACAAGAAATGGGCAAGCCAAAAGAGTATTTGAACAAACATTTTTGATGCCAAATGGTCAATCGGCAGACGTTTTTCTAAAAGAAAAAATCAACAATAATCAATTATTGTCTATGGAAGATATGAAAGCGGTTCAAAATATAGTTAATGGCTATGAATTTTGTTTGCGTGAAATTGGAATGGAAATTGAAAGAAGAAAAAAATATCCAGATTGTCCAAGCAGGCTAAAAGGAATGTTTTTGACTGATAAACTAGAAATAGCCAAGGAGTATATAGGAGCTCAAAAAGGTAGAGATTGCAAAAGTACAGCAAAAGTTGTGGTTGTAAAACTTAATGGTAGACTATTGAAATCTAATAATAGTTTTAATGCCCGTGACGGAAAAAGCATTGACCAATTTGCAGAACAATCAAATAAATATTGGCAAGGTGTTGATAAGGGTTACGAACATAAATTTAATGAGTTTCTTTTTGAAGGCACCGCTGAAGTTGTTGATATCATCAAATAATTTGCTAAAAATATTAAATTAAAAAAGCCTAAACCAAACCGAAGTTCAATTTAGGTTTCAAGTGGTTGCGGGGACGGGATTTACGCTTCTCTCCCAATCCCGTTATATCCGCTCCCGCTTGATATAACCCAAAGCATAAAAAAACCCAAGTGTTCAACTTAGGTTTCAAGTGGTTGCGGGGACGGGATTCGAACCTCGTGACCTTTGGGTTATGAGCCCAACGAGCTGCCAGCTGCTCCACCCCGCGATATATAAACAAATTGTATGTGCTACAATTTGATAACATGTGCATTATATCACTATGGTTTTGGTTTGTCAATAGCAATTTCAATTTTTATATCATATTCTTTAAAATTATTTTTTATAACTTATTTGTTGCTTTTTATATGGTGCAATAATATTAAAAATTGGGTATTGACACATGTGGCGTGGTGTGATAGTATAGAAATAGGGGGAAAGGTATGAAAAAAGAAGAATTAGTATCTAAGTTTATGGATGTTCAACATGAATATCAAATGACAGTAAGAAATGCAAAAGGTAAAAAAAGATTTGCATTTTTAAATTTTTTTGCCAACAATATTGGTGGAAGAGTTTTTAGCGGTTCAGTATTTGGAACTGCAGGACTTCTGGCAGCTGCACCACTAGGAATCTTTGCATTGATTCCAATGGCAGCAGGGTTGGCACTTGGATTTTTTGTTCCAAAGATTATTGAAAAAATCAATCTTAGCCTTATGGGCAAGTTTGGTAAGTTATATACAAAACATTATCTTGCTAACAAAGCGGAAGATCAATTTGCTTACTATTTAATTTGTCAAAAGAATTTGGTTAATGCAAAAAATCTTGACAATGTTTCAGAAAAAGATTGGAAAAAATTCTGTGAAAATGCTTTAAGCACACATTATGTATATGACTCTTACTTATGGGAAACACTTACAAGAAAAATTGACAGCAGAAGATATAAAGATACAGTTCAAATCAAAAAGATTATGAATAATTCACATTTTGATGCGGATACAAAAAGAGCTAAGGTTGAAAAGATTCTTGCTAAACACGAAAAAGTACTTGCACCTTGGTGTGAATTAAAAAATGAATGTGGAAAGTTTGCTGCAAACATTTTTGAATGTGCAAAAGAATTTAATCCACAAACTGATGTATTTATCAAAAAGTATGAAAAAGATGATGGCAAATTAGAATACAGTCCAATATATAATACTTCATCATATTTTGACAACGCTGAGAAGTTAAGAAAATCAGTTTATGACAAATATGATGGATTTACAAAACTAGTTAAGTGTAATATGTCTGCACTTTTAGAAGAACCTGATTATGTACAAAAACTTACAGATTACACCAAAAAAGATAAAGAAAATGGAAAAGAAGAAGAGAAAGGGTTTGATAAAGAGATGTTAAACTAAAACAAAAAAGTCCATATCAATGGACTTTTTTTATGCCATAATTTTTTATTAAATCAGTTTTTTGGATTTTAAGTAAACTGTCAAAACTGAAATGTCAGCAGGGCTTACGCCACTTATTCTGCTTGCTTGTCCCATGTTTAGTGGCATAACTTTGTTAAGTTTTTCTCTTGCTTCAAGCCTTAGGCCTGCAATTTGAGAGTAGTCAAAGTTTTTTGGAAGTAGCATTTTTTCTTGTCTTTTTGCTTCTTCAATTTGCTTTTCTTCTTTTTGAATGTAGCCTTCGTATTTTGTTTCTATTGTAAGTTCGTTCAAAACGTCATCTTTTATTTCTCTAAAAATTCCCAAAGTTTGCTGAAGCATTTTTGCAGTAACATTTGCTCTTTTTAAAAGGTTGTCCACACTTGCACCGGTGTAGAGTGGTGTTTCGCCAACACTTTCAAGCATATCATTTATTTGTTTGCTTGGTGCAATTATTTTTGTAAGTTCTTTTTTTGCTTTTTTAATACCATTCTTTTTTCTTAAAAATATTTTCCAGCGTTCATCATCAACAAGGCCATATTCTCTGCCAATTTCTGTAAGCCTTAAATCGCAGTTGTCTTGTCTTAAGTGAAGTCTATATTCTGCACGGCTTGTCAACATTCTGTATGGCTCGTCTGTTCCTTTTGTTACAAGGTCATCAATAAGCACTCCAATCATGGCTTCGTTTCTTTTAAGCACAAGTTGGCTTTTGCCCTGAATTTCTCGGCTTGCGTTTATTCCTGCAATAAGTCCTTGGCAAGCGGCTTCTTCATATCCACTTGTTCCGTTTATCTGTCCTGCACAGAAAAGACCTTTTATGTTTTTATATTCAAGTGTAGGGTAGAGTTGCAAACTGTTTATGCAGTCATATTCAATGGCGTACGCATCACGCATAATTTTTGCTTTTTCAAGACCTTTTATGCTGTTTAACATTTCTTTTTGTACATCAACAGGCAAACTTGTAGAAAGCCCTTGCACATAGGTTTCTTTTGTATGCAAACTTTCAGGTTCCAAAAATAGTTGATGTCTTTCTTTGTCTTTAAATCTTACAATTTTTGTTTCTATGCTTGGGCAATATCTTGGGCCAACACCTGTGATAAGTCCGTTGTACATTGGGCTCTTTTCAAGGTTGTCCATAATAATTTTGTGAGTGTTTTGGTTGGTGTAAGTCAAATAACACACTGCAACATTTTTTGGTTGTTTTTTTGTTTTGTAACTAAATGGGCTTATACCTTCATCACCATATTGTTTTTCCAGTTCAGTTGTGTCGATGCTGTCAAAATGTACTCTTGTTGGGGTGCCCGTTTTGAATCTGTAAATTTCAAAACCACAATCAATGAGACTTTGTGTCAATTTATTTGCACGTTTAAAACCATTTGGACCAGTGTCTTCAACATGGTCACCGATGATGATTTGACTTTTTAAATATACTCCAGTACAAAGTACAACCGCTTTGCAATAATATGTCTCATTTAAATCTGTTTCAATGCCATATATCTCGCCGTTTTTATGTAATATTTTTGTGGCTTCGCCTTGGCGTATGTCTAAATTCTTTTCGTTTTCTAGCACGCTTTTCATTTCGTTGTGATACTCAATCTTATCTTCTTGTGCACGCAGTGAATGAACTGCAGGGCCTTTCCCCATATTAAGCATTCGCATAAGTATTGCAGTTTTGTCGGCAACAATTCCCATCTCACCGCCAAGCGCATCAATTTCACTTACAATCTGTCCTTTTGCAGTTCCGCCAATGCTTGGGTTGCATGCCAAAAAACCGATGCTATCCAAACTGAGTGTAAGCATCAGTGTCTTTATTCCAGTTCTTGCAAGTGCAAGTGCTGCTTCACAGCCGGCGTGACCAGCACCAACAACAACTGCATCATAATCTTTGTTTATAATTTTCATATTTATTCCTTTAAAAAAGTGCTACAACATTATAGCACTTCATTATCATTATGTAAATTGTTTTTTAGTTCAAGATATTTTATATATCCGTCATCTTCATCTTTTCTGTCTTCATCTAAAAACAAATTTCTATTGTTCCATTTAGAAATAGGGTTTCCATCTAACGAAAAGCTTACTACAATTCTTTGCATTTCTGGTTGCTCAAGTGTATAGTCTTCAACAAAGCCATTAAATTGTTTGCTTAACTTAGTGTAAAATGGAATAGCGTTAGGACATAAATCTTCTCGTTTAGATGAATATAATCTTAATATTTTATAGCCCATATCTTTTGCTCTATTTAATGTTTCAAGCAATATTGCTTTGCCATACCCCTCCCCGCGATATTCTTCCAATACACCAAACCAACCAAGCCATGCTGTATCAGGTTCGCCTAATTCGGGATAGTCATATATGCCAGACATTCCAACCAATTTATAATTATCATAAACAAGCCAATAAGGTTTTCCTTTTTGATATGCTCTTAAATAACTATTAAAAGCGCAAGAATCTGGCCAAAACTTCATTTCGGTTTCCGTAGCCAAAATAATATTTTCCATTGTTACTGGAACAAATTTTAATTTATTATTCATAGCTGCTCTCCTTATTTTCCTAAACAGAATTTTGAGAATATTGTGTCAATAATCTCTTGGTTAGAGTTTTTGCCTGTTATTTCTCCAAGTGCAAGCCATGCAGTTTTGATGTCTGTTGCAACAAGGTCAAGTGGAGTATTGAGAGCAAGTTCTTCTAGTGCATTTTTTAAACTTTCGTTTGCACGTGTCAGTGCGTTGACGTGTCTGGTGTTTGTGATAAGCAGTCCGCCAGAAAGCATATTTTTGTCAACAACCAAGTTGTATATGTCTTCTTTTAGTTTTTCAACTTTTTCTCGTCTTAGGGCACTTACTTCAATCATCTTGTCAAAAGTTGCATTTATCTTTTTTGGTAAATCAATTTTGTTTATAACATACAAAACAATTTTGTCTTTTACAAGAGCAAGTATCTTTTTGTCATCTTCTTCAATTGGTCTGCTTCCGTCAAGAACAACCAAAATTATGTCGGAGTTTTTAACAAGTTGTTCAGCTCTTTCAATTCCAAGTTGTTCAACAATGCTTTCTGCTTTTCTTATGCCAGCGGTATCAATCACATTAAAACTCATATTTTTGTATGTATAGCTGTCTTCAACCGTGTCTCGTGTTGTGCCTGCAATATCTGTTACAATTGCTCTGTTATAGCCAACAAGGGCATTGAGCAAACTGCTTTTTCCTGCGTTAGGCTTACCGAGTATCAAAACATTTATTCCATTTTTAACAAGTCGTCCTGTGCTTGCAGTGTCTAATAGTTCTTGTATTTTTTTTGTTGCTGTTTCTATGTCGCCTTTAATTTCTTGTGTAGTAGAGTATTCAATATCTTCTTCTGGATAGTCAATTGCAACTTCAAGTTTTGCTTGGCAATCAGTGAGTGATTGCTGAATTTCGTTAACTCTTTCTTTAAGTTTTCCAGAAAGCAAACTATAGCCGGCTTTTACTGCCTCTTCACTTTGAGCGTTTATCATATCAATTACGCCCTCGGCACTGTCAAGTGACATTTTGCCGTTTATGAATGCTCGTTTGCTAAATTCTCCACTTTCTGCAAGAGTTGCACCTTTTGCAAGCAGTTCGTTCAAAATGCCGTTTGCAATAATAATTCCGCCATGGCACTGAATTTCCACCATTTCTTCACCAGTGTAAGAGTAGGGCTCTTTAAACCAAACCACAAGTGCTTGCTCGTCAAAATTTTTTGTATGTATTTTTGTCAAATACATTTTTCTTGCTTCCATTTTTTCGGTATCAAGAGGCGTTATTTTTTGTAATATTTTTCTGCTTTTGTTTCCGCTTAGTCTTACAATACTTATTCCGCCATTTCCTATTGGTGTGCTTATTGCACAAATTGTCTTATTTTTTTCCATATTCTTATTTTATCATCTTTTATTTAAAATTAAAAACAATTTTATTGCAATTATTCTTCAATATTGTCTTTTGCTTTTTCTTCTTCAAGTTTATATAGTTGTTTATATTCTGCACAATTTTTCATAAGCCAGTCGTGTTTGCCTTCTGCAAGCACCTTGCCTTCGCTTAACATGTATATTTTGTCACTTCCAACAATTGTAGAAAGTCTGTGTGCAACAATGATGATTGTTTTGTCGTGCTTTAGTGAATTTAAAAGTTTAACAATTTCTTTTTGATTGTTGTTGTCAAGTGCACTTGTTGCTTCATCAAACACAATAACTTTTGCATCTTTAAGCAGAAGTCTTGCAATGGCAATTCTTTGTCTTTGTCCGCCAGAAATTTTGACACCACGTTCTCCAATTTGTGTATCAATTCCATTTGGCATTTGAAGGACATCATCATATATCTCTGCTTGTTTCAAAACAGCAATCAATTCTTCTTCAGTTGCTTCTGGTTTTGCAAACAACAAGTTTTCTCTTATGCTGGCATTAAAGATATAAGGGGATTGTGATACTTCACAAACATTGCCACGAATAGAATTTTTTGTAAGTTCGCTAATTGAAACACCATCAAACAAAATATCGCCAGATTTTATATCATAAAGTTTTGCGATCAAACTTAAAATTGTGCTTTTTCCGGCGCCACTTTTTCCTACAATTGCTGTCATTTTGCCGTTTTCAAATTCCATATTCAAGTTATCGAGTACAGTTGTTTCATCGTTATAGCCAAATTCAACATTTTCAAGTTTGATGTTTCCAGAAAAGTTTTCAAGTTCTTTGTTGCCAAAGGTTTCTTTTTCGTAACCTTCTACGATTTCAAAGATTCTTGTTGCAGAAACTTCGCCATCAGCAGTTAATTCTTTAACATTTGTTAAATATGAAACCAACATTTCAATTTTTCCGTAGTACATATAAATAATCAAAAGTCCTGCTAAAGTTATCATAGATTTTTCAACAAACAAAACACCAAACAGCATAAACGCAAGTTCAAATATAAGTGTTAAGGCTAATTCTGCTCTTCTAAAAAGATTTCTGTTGAAATTAATTTTTTCTTCAATTTTTAAAGCATTTTGGAATTTTCTGTTTGAAAAATCTGTAAATGAAGAAG
>JAFYCH010000047.1 GCA_017539765.1 Clostridia bacterium | reverse complement strand
TGTTTCAATATTTTCCTTTATGTATTTGTGAACATAAATCTTTTGTGCAATATTATAGTCAAGTGCAAGTTTAGAATTCATAAGTTTTACTATAACGCCATTATTTTCTCTGATGACAAGTTCCAAAACAGAGTCTTTTACGAAGCCAATTTCCATCAAATGTTTTGTTGTTGCGTCCTTGCCCATCACCCTATCAATTTGATATTTTAATCCTTCTTTTCCAAACAAAAGCGGAAAGCTGTGTGCTTGTTTTGCTGCTTCGTTATTTTCCATACAAACTCCTTTTGTGAATATTATATTATTTATAATGTAAATATCAATATTTACAAATTATTATTCTAAACCAGCAATTATATTTGAAAGATTTACAAAATCAGCAGTTGTCAAAACTTCACCACGAATATTTTTGTCATAACCTAATTTTTGATAAATATAATCAAGTTGCTCGCTGTTAAAACCAAAATTTGTCTTTAAGCAATTTGCAAGAGTTTTTCTTCTCATGGAAAAACTTGCTCTTATCACTTTTCTTAGCAACTCTATGTCAGCAATTTGATATTTGTTTTTGTTGAGTTTGATGTTTAAAATTGCACTATCAACATTTGGCATTGGCATAAACATTTGTCTGTTTACAATTCTTTTTATCTCCACATCTGCAATTGCATCAAGTTCTGCCGTAATTGTTCCATACTCTTTTGTTCCTGGCTGGCTTACAATCCTTTCGGCAACTTCTTTTTGCACCATAAGAGTTAAACTTTGAATATTAAATTTTTCTTCCACAAGCTTAAAAATTATGTTTGTTGTGATGTAATAAGGTAAGTTTGCAACAACCTTAAACTCTTTATCAAACATAGCATTAACTTCTTCTGCATCTGTTTTTAAAAAGTCCTTAAAAACAATATCTATGTTTTCATAGCCTTTAAGCGACATGGAAAGCACATCAAAAAGAGATTTGTCAATTTCAAAGCCAACAACCTTTTTGCAATTTTGTGCAAGCACTTTTGTAAGTGTGCCTGCGCCAACGCCAATTTCCAAAACTTCGTCAGTATCTTTAATTTCCGCATCACCCACTATTGCTTCCAAAAGGTTTGTGTCGGTTATGAAATTTTGTCCAAACTTCTTTTTAAATTCAAAATTATTTTCCTTTATAATATCTTTTATTTCCATGGTTTTTGCTCCGCCTTTGTACACGACTAAATACTAAATCGTTTAAAAGTGTTTTTAGTATTTTCTAAAATTTGTTTTTCTAATATTTCTTTATTTTCCAGTCTTATTTCCGCAATTTTATCAAGCACAAAATTTGTGTATTTTGGCTCGTTTCTTTCACCTCTGTGTGGTGTTGGTGCAAGATATGGGCTGTCTGTTTCAAGCAAAATATCTTCTGGTTTTATTTTTTTGAGAGTATCTACCACTTTGCGTGCATTTTTAAAGGTGCAAACGCCGCCAAATCCAAGTTTAAAGCCAAGTTTGATAAATTCTTCTGCAATCTCAGGACTGCCCGAAAAACAGTGAATTACACCACCATGTAAATACTGTTTGTTATCTTTCAAAACTTTCAGTGTTCTGTCAAAAGCATCACGTGTGTGAATTGATATAGGCAAGTTATATTTGTAAGCAAGTTTTATCTGTTTTGCAAAAACTTCTTCTTGCAACTTTTGGTTGTAACCTTCTGTATGAAAGTCAAGTCCAATTTCACCAACAGCAACAACTTTGGGATTTGATAAATTATCTTCCAAAAAACTTTCAAACTGGTCATATTGCTCGGCATATTCTGGATAGAGCCCCAAAATTGCATAGATATTTTCATATTTTTCTGCAAGTTCAATTGCCTTTTTGCATTCTGCAAGGTCTGTGCCAACAACAAAAGCAGCACCAACATTGTTTTGTGCAAGGCTTAAAATAACTCGCTCTCTGTCAGCATCAAATGCGTCATCTGCAAGATGACAATGTGTGTCTACAATCATAATCCGTCCTATTATATCAAATATATGTTTATATAATATATATCAATATAAATTTATCAAAAAAAAACTTGTTTTGCAACAAGTTTTTATGTTTAACGACAAATAAACATTTATTTGATTTATATCTTACTTTGTATTATTACAAAACATTTAGCCAACAAATGCACCGTCGCTGATTTCTTTTTCTGGAGAAACAAAACAAAACTCTTTGTCGCCATCGGTGTAAGCATAAAGTATCATGCCCTGGCTTTCTATTCCCCTAATTTTCCTTGGTGCAAGATTTGTAACAACCAAAACTTCTTTGCCTACCATATATTCTGCCTCATAGTGCATTGCAACACCACTGACAATTGTTCTGGTTTCTTTACCAAGTTTTACGCTAAACTTCAAAAGTTTGTCTGCGTTTTCAACTTTTTCGGCAGTAAGAATTTTTCCAACCATAATTTCAAGTTTTTCAAAATCGTCAAAAGTTATGTCTGGTTTGTGATTTGATTTCTCTTCTTTCTTTTGCTCTGTTTCTCTTACGCTGTCAACTTCCAAATACTTAATCTCCTTTTCTATATCAAGTCTTTGATACAAAGCAGTTTTTTGTGTTTTGTTTCCACAAAGTTTGTTGTTGTATTCTTTGCTTATTGTTTCAAGCAAACAATCTTTGTTATCAAGTGCTTCCAAAATTTTTTGTGCTGTTTCCGGAATAAATGCCAAAAGTGCAACTGCAACGCTATGCAAAACAAAATATAAGTTATGCAAAATGTCGCCAAGACGCTCTTTGTTTTCCTTTTCCTTCCAAGGTGCAGTATCTTCAATATATTTATTTGCAAGTCTAACAACCTTAAAAATTGCAGAAAGTGCATTGTTTGTTTCAAGTTTTTGCATAAGTTTTTCTACATTTTCTTTCATCTCAACAGTTTCGTTTACCAAATTAGCATCGACTTCTTGCACATTTGCTGATAGTTTTGGAAGAACTCCATCAAAGTTTTGAACAAGCATTGCTGATGTTCTAGAAAGCAAGTTCGCAAGGTCGTTTACAAGGTCTGTGTTGATTGTTTTTAAGAATGTTTCGTTATCATAAGGTGCGTCACCAAGGATAGGTCCATTTTTAAGAAGGAAATATCTCACTGCGTCAACGCCATATCTTTCACAAAGCACATAAGGATTAAATCCATTGCCCAAACTTTTGCCCATTTTTACGCCAGATTGAGTAAGCCAACCATGTGCGTGAATTGTCTTTGGAAGTGGAAGTCCAAGTGCCATCAAAATTGCAGGCCAAATAATTATATGGAATCTTGCAATTTCTTTTGCCATCAAATGAACATCTGCTGGCCAATATTTTTTAAATTTGCTTTCGTCGCTGCTTAAATAGCCAAGTGCAGAAATATAGTTTGGAAGTGCATCAATCCAAACATAAACTGTATGTTTTGTGTCAAAAGGAACAGGCACACCCCACTTTACTGATGTTCTTGAAACGCACAAGTCATTAAGTCCTTGGTCAATAAAAGAAATCATCTCATTTTTGGTGCTTTCCATTTTGATAAAATCTGGGTGAGACAAAATGTACTCTTTCACTTTGTCACCATATTTTGAAAGTCTAAAGAAATAAGCTTCTTCTTTTGCCTTTTTTACTTCTCTGCCACAGTCTGGACACTTGCCATCAACAAGTTGTGATTCTGTCCAAAAAGACTCACAAGGTGTGCAATAAAGTCCTTCGTAACTAGAAAGATAAATATCGCCTTGGTCATAAAGTTTCTTGAATATTTTTTGAACAGTCGCAACATGGTCTTCATCTGTTGTTCTTATATATTTATCATACTTAACATTGAGCATTTCCCAAAGCTTATAGAACTTTTTTACAAGTTCATCACAATACTGCTTTGGAGAAAGCCCTGCCTTTTCTGCCTTTTCTGCGACCTTTTGACCGTGCTCGTCACTGCCTGTCAAAAAGAAGACATCTTTGCCGAGCATTTTGTTCCATCTGGCAAGTGCGTCTGCATAAACAGATGTGCAACAATGTCCAAGATGCAAATCTCCACTAGCATAATATATTGGTGTTGTAATATAAAATTTTTCTTTTTCCATAATTCTCCTGCCTAAAACACTCACTATTATATCAAACATAGCAAAAATTGTAAAGTTATTGAAATTTAATTTCAAAACCAATTTTTCGACATAATCACACTTTTCGTGGCATACAATTTTGTATGAATATTGTTTGGCTTGTGGTTATGCTTTTGGGCATAGCAATTATGATTGCGAAATCCCCAGACCTAATAATAAGCACAATGATTGCTGCCAGTGAAAAAAGTGTAAAACTTTGCATCAGCCTGCTTGCAATTTATGCTGTTTGGCTAGGACTGCTTAAAATTTTGGAAGACACAGGTTTTTCTAAGAAACTTGCAAAGTGGCTAACT
>JAFYCH010000046.1 GCA_017539765.1 Clostridia bacterium | reverse complement strand
CTGCCAAATACATTTTTAATATTATACGCTTTATCTCTTGTCCAATAATTACAATATGCTTGATAAAAACTGACTAGATTTTTTGCCTCACTTGCATAATATGAAACATTTTCCATAATATCAATTGCTTGCAAAGTTGCTCTGTTTTCTATATTATTTACATATTGATAAACAGCAGCACCCATTGCTTTTGGATTAGATAAAAGTGTTTCTTTAAAATATAAGCCAAACTTTTTTTCATTTCCATCAATCAAATATTTTAATTCTTCTATTGATTTAAAATCTAAAATTGTCTTATAGTTTTGCATATTTCTTTTAAAGATTTTTTCTTTCATCTTATCTTCATAAGAAAGCAGTTCAACAAGAACAGGAAGCGCCTTTGACATTTTTGTTTCATCATAATCAATAACAAGTTTGTCAACACCAACCAATTCCTCAATATGCATAATATTTTCCTCTTGTTTATACTTTTCAGTTGGCAAACAAAAATCGTCTAATGTTAAATGATATTTGTTATGCTTTTGACTAAACTTAATCATTATTGCCATTTTATGAGCCATAGGAAATAATCCCCATATTTCAGGAATAAAACAATACTCCATATTATGTTCATCAATAATTCTTCTAAATGCTCCATTTATATCACCATTTCTTGGAGTTCTTTGAACAACAAAGCTGAAATTGTTTAAAATTTCTTGCGCTTTGGCTTTATCTGCTTTTAGCATTTTTTGAAGTCTATCATGTTTGGCTTTTATTTCTTTTTGCTTTTTTCTCATCTCAAAATATTCTTTTAAGCTCATCTTATATTTTCCTTTGCAAAGATAATAGCACAACAAACATTAATTGTCAATATTAAATAAAATACAGACAACAAGCTGTTGTCTGTATTTGATAACTATAAACTATTGTTGCTTTTGTGGTGGGTATATGGTCACATCTTGCTTAGGAAGAACAAAACCTTCAGGCAGTTCTTGTGCCCCTTCAATAACAACACCTTGTTGTGGCTGATATTTCTCGTGACGAATTTCTTCTCTTTTAACAAGTTGTCCATCTTTGTAATACTCTTTGTATGCTTTTGACTCATAGCCTTCACTTGGCCACTTTAATCTGTAATATTCACCCTTATACAAAACCTTGTCGGCATATTCACCCGTAGTATCAACAACAACTTTGTCACCCTCGTGTGGAATAACTGCCACTTCTTCTGCAACTCTTTTTATTGTTATGCCGTCGGGAATACTTTTGCCATAAATTTCCACAACAGCATCGTCACCACTTACATAAGATTTTATATAAATGTTATTTTCGCTTGTGTTTTTAAAAATCATATCTGCATAGCCGTCACTTATCATTGCATCAAGTGCATGCTCTACATAATGCACAGGTATTGTGTGTTTGTGAACTTCTTCAATTTCCAAATTTGCAAGGACACATGCATTGTACAGTGTTGTGCTGGCTTGACAAAGTCCGCCACCAACGCCGTTTGTGTATTTGCCATTTAAAATAATAATTGCATCTTGATAACCACCAGAGGCATCTTGTGGCGAAGTGAGTGCATTGAAACTTACAATTTCATTTGGTTTAACAACTGTGCCATTTATTTTTTGTAGGGCTACTGTCACGTTATTTCTTCTGCCTGCCTGACTACCCTTTATGCTGGTTGAAAACTTTGATTGAAGTGAAAGTTTGTCAGAAAAATAGTCACTATCAATTTTTGGGACAACCGGCTTTGTATGAACAAAAACCATTATGTCCTTACTTTTTAAAAATTGAGATTTTAAGTCGGCGACCAACCTTTCTTTGTCAACTTCAACACCATTTTTCGCTCCGATTACATTAAACATTTTTTTGCTGTCTGGTTTAAACTCAATGGTGGCATCTTGTGCAGGCACTTCTATTTCATTAACAATGTCTTGAATCTTTTTGTCAAAGTCAACAAAAACTTCGTTGATGGCAGTTTTGAAATTACCTGTTTTTCCACTTACAAAATTCACAGCATCTCTGTTTGAAAACTTGCTTGTTTTAAAAGCAGTATTCACAACATTTTTTACAGCATCATCAATTTCAAAATCAGTTTGGTCAAACTGCCAAGTTTTGTCTTGATAAATGATTTTTATGTTTATGTCTTCCAAACTTTTTTTCATATTGTCAGCAACAACCCTGCTTGCTTTTTCAACCGTGTAACCTTTTACATCATTGCCATTTATGAACACATTTTTTGTAAACCTTATGTCTCTTTGATACCCCACAAACATTCCTGCAATTGTCATAAACGCAACAATTGAAAAAAGTAAAGTGCTTAAAATGATATTTCTTTTCTTTTTTATTCTCATACTTCACCTACAAGAAAAGTTTGCGTAAATATTAAAAAAATATGTAAACATAGCCACCAATAACACAAAAAAAGATTGAAATGCTTTTGCACTCAATCTTCTTATTTAATCTTCAATTTCACCAGCAGGTGAACCAATGTCGTCTACCTTAGAAAGCTGTTTTGAAATTTTTTGACTCTTTTTTGATGCATCTTCTATTGTTGTGCTTGCTTCAGAAAGCTTCTTTTGTGTTTTTTCAAGAAGTTCAACATAGGTTGAAAACTCTTTTTTGAACACAGAAAGCATATTCCAAATTTCCGCACTACGCTTTTCTATTGCAAGAGTTTTGAAACCCATTTGAAGTGAATTTAAAAGTGCTGACAGTGTTGTTGGACCACAAATCAAAATGTGAAATTCTTGTTGAAGTCTTTCAACCAATCCAGTATTTTTTATAACTTCACTATAAAGCCCTTCTGTTGCAAGATACATAATTGCAAAGTCTGTTGTTTTTGGAACACAAATATATTTTGTTTTTATCTTTTTTGCTTCTTCTTTTATTCTGGTTTCAAGTGCTTTTCTACACTTTTCTATTTGAGTCGCATCTGCTGTGTCAAATGCATCTTGAAGACGCAAATAGTCTTCCATGGGAAATTTTGCGTCAACAGGAAGCAATAAATCTCTGTCATCTTTGCCAGGAAGATTGATTACAAAATCTACCCTGTCGCTGTTTTCTGGATTTGTATTGATTTGACTTTGATATTGATATGGAGCAAGCATCTGCTCAAGCAAATTGCCAAGTTGAACTTCTCCAAAAGTACCACGAGTTTTTACATTTGTAATTACTCTTTTAAGGTCACCAACACCAACTGCCAAATTTTGCATTTCTCCAAGTCCCTTGTTAAGTGCCTGAAGTTGTTCACTGACAATCGCAAAACTTTTGTTGAGTCTGTCCTGAAGAGTTGCATTTAGTTTTTCGTCAACAACTGTTCGCATTTCGTCAAGTTTCTTTTCGTTGCTGGCTTGAAGTTTTTCCATTTGTTCTGAATTGTTTTTTACAAGTTCTGCCATCTTTTGGCTTATGCCTGCAAGTTCCTTTACGTTAGACTCAGTCAAAAGTTTTATGTTCTCTACATTATGGTCATTGTAAACTTTGATTAACTCTATTTGAGAATTGTTTAATGTTTTGGCAAGTTCCATTTGTTTTTCGTTTTGTTCTTTTATTCTTTCTATTGTCGCATCAAAAAGTTTCTTTTGCTCTACCAAAATATCAACGCCACTGCTGCTTGACTTTTTTTTGAGCAAAACAAAATTCATAACCAAAGATGCAACCACCAAAACTGATAATATAACTAAAAGTGCTAATTCCATATTTATATTATAACAACAAAATAAAAAATATCAAAATAAAACTTGCAAAATTGATAACAAAAAAGCACTTATAACTTTTGTTATAAATGCTCTTTTTCTAAAATTTTAATTCTTTATCTTCAATCTTATCAAAATGTCCTTCTTTACATTCTGAATTACACAAGAATTCATCTAATGCATCATTAATTCTTTCCATATTTTTTTTAGTAACATTAAATCCATATAGTTTATTATCATAATCTTCAATAAACAATTGTGCTCTATTGTTTTTAATTCTAAATTCAAGTCGGATTGCATCTAAAGATACACTATTTGATATTTTATTAAAAATTGGTCTAACATTTTTGATTAATTCGCTGTCAATTAACGACTCATTTTTCTTTAATTTTGAAGTTGCAGAACTGATTGTTTCAAACATTTTTTTCGTACCGTTGTTTGTGAAGAAAAATCTATCCAAAACCAAAGATTTCCCAAATGTCATATTGTTATACATTACCAAATAAATTGTTGGACTGGTCTTTGAATTTTCAGCAAGAATATATCCTATCAAATCAACGATTTTTTGAGAATTGTCATTATTAACAACTAAATATATATACGGAAATCTTAAATGAATATCAGATTTATGGTCTTTTTCAATAGTTCCCTTGCAACAAGCCTTTGTTTCAAGTCCCATATCCCACAAATCTAGCAGCACTTTTTTTAAGACATCAGAGCCTTCACTAAATTCTGCTGCAGATTTTTCAAGACCATGTTCTTTAACTTCATCAAAACTATGAATATTTCCGTCATTTAAGCTCTTATTCACAATATGCTCCTTGTAAAGTTATTAAAATTGCATTTCTGAATGCTTTACACCAACTCTCTTTCTGTCTTCCAAAACAAGCTTGTTTAAAAGTTCTCTTACCTTATACGGATTTTTTACATTTTTTAAGATAAGTTTATCACAACTTGCGTCTCTGCAATAAACAGTAATTGTGCCTACACCAAACATTTTGTCAGTAAGTGATTGATAAACATCAAAATCGTCAATTCTATACAAATTAACTTCTTCGCTTTTGGAAGTTAAAAAGCCAGAAATATTAACGAGTTTTGCATATTCCCCTTCTCTTCTGATTATTTGATATCTGTTAAAGCTGAGTGGCAAACCAAAATGACGTGTTCTGTCTTTCCAAACCAATTCTGCTTCGCTATCATACATACTTTTTCCCATAATAATTTTTTCTCCTAACGGGTTTATTATAACATAATAATTTTTGATTGTCCATATCTATATAAAATATTTTTTTACTTTTATTTTATCCTTTGTTTTATAAACTTTTTTGAGATATATTTTGATATTTCCACACAAGGAATTATTGAAACACTAAATGTCAAAACCAAAGCCCATTGTTGCAAATTGAGCACAGCAAGACCAAACGCATTTGAAAGAAATGGTACAAACGCAACAAGGCAAATAAGTCCAATTGAAATTATAAACGAAACATTAAATAAGCCATTTGCAAAAATGTTTGTTTTGAATATACTTTGACTTGTCTTTAAGTTCACTGCGTGAAGCAGTTGCATTATGTTAATACAGAAAAATGCAAGTGTTGATGCCGCGACTTCATCATACATTTTAAGTCCCAAGCAATAGATGCTCATTACAATAATAATTTGAATTGCTGCTTGATAAAGTATTTTTGCCCAAATATCTAAACTTATTATATTTGTGTTTGCGTCTCTTGGTGGCCTTTTCATAAGGTCTTTTTCTTCTGGTTCAAGTCCGAGAGAAATTGCTGGCAAACTGTCTGTTATGAAATTTATAAACAAAAGTTGAGATGGCAGCAAAAAAGTGAAATTTGGCAAAAAGATTGCCGTCAAAAACAAAGTAAAAACTTCAACCGCATTTGTGGAAAGCAAAAACTGAATTGTACGCTGAATATTGGAATAAATTTTTCTGCCCTCTTTTACAGCAACAATTATGGTTGCAAAATTATCGTCACCAATTATCATATCAGCAACATCTTTTGTAACATCAGTGCCCGTTTTGCCCATACCAATTCCTATATCTGCAATCTTTAAACTTCGTGCATCATTAACACCATCACCAGTCATTGCAACAATCTTGCCGAGTTTTTTGAATGCATTAACAATTCGTACCTTATGTTCTGGACTGACCCTTGCAAAAACACTATATCTAGAAATAACAGACAAAAGTTTTTGGTCGCTGAGTTTTGAAAGTTCTGTACCTGTCATCACTTGGTCTTTTGAAACAGCAAGTCCAATTTCTTTTGCAACAGCAAATGCGGTTTCTGCATGGTCACCTGTTATCATAATTGGTTTAAGACCAGCCTCAAAACACCTTTTGATTGCGTCTTTTGCCTCTTCTCTTGGTGGGTCAAACATGCCAACAAGACCAAGAAAAATCATATTTGTTTCTTCGCTTTGATATTTTGTCTCAATAGGTTTATATGCAAGACATAAAACTCTGAGTGCTTCTTGTGCCATATTATTATTTACTTTTTCAATATTATCTAAATGCTGTTGAGATAGTTTCTCAACTTTTCCATTAACAAGAATTCTATCGCATTTTTTTATCAAAAAATCAAAAGCACCTTTTGAATAACAAACCCTGCATTCGCCAATCTGATTAATTGTTGACATAGCTTTTCTGTTGCTGTCAAAAGGTATTTCCTTTATTCTCTTATTTTCTGAAATTATATTTGAAACATTATATCCATTTTTTGTCGCATACTCAAAAAGTGCTGTCTCTGTCGGATCACCTAAAAAACTTACCTCGCCTGTTTTGATGTTCTTTGAAATTTCAGTATTGTTGCACAAAACCATGCAGTTTATCATTTCTCTAAAATGAATACTTAAATCGTCTCCATTTGAAAAACTTACAACACCACTGTTGTAAAAAATCTTTTTGACGGTCATTTTGTTTTGTGTAAGTGTGCCAGTTTTGTCACTGCAAATGACACTGCAACTACCCAATGTTTCAACTGCGTGAAGTCTTTTGATTATAGCATTTTGATTTGCAAGTTTCTGCACGCCAAGTGCCATTATGATTGTGATTGATGCAGGCATACTCTCGGGAATTGCCGCAACGGCAAGTGCAACCGCAGTTAAAAATGCTTCAAGAACTTTTGGAGATGACGGAATAAGCATCTCTACAGCAAAAATGATTATGGCAATAACAATAACCGAAATGCTGATTATCTTGCCAATTTTGTTTAAACTTTTTTGAAGTGGTGTTTGCTCTTTTTTGCCAGTTGAAATCATAACTGCAATTTTGCCCATCTCTGTGCTTTTGCCAATGTTTGTCACCACGCCCACCGCTCTGCCATAAGTGACAACCGAACTTGAATATGCCATATTTTTTCTTTCGCCAAGTGGCGTATGAACATCAAAAGTTATGTCTGCATTTTTCTCTACCGCCACACTTTCACCCGTAAGTGAACTTTCATCAACCTTAAAGTTATATGTTTCCAAAAGGCGAATATCGGCTGGCACAATGTTTCCACTTGACAGCATAACAACATCGCCCAAAACCAAATCTTCCACCTTTATGCTTTGAACGTTGCCATCACGAAAAACTTTGCAATATAGCTCCGTTCTTTTTTTAAGTGTTTCAAGTGCATTTTCCGCCTTGTTTTCTTGAATGACCCCAAATGTAGCATTAAGAAAAACAATAAACAAAATTATGCCACCTTCAAAAAGGTTTTTGTATTCTTTGCTTGCAACTGAAATGATAATACTGATGACAGCACTCGCAATCAAAATGATGACCATAAGATCTTTGAACTGTGCAAAAAATTTTGAAACCAAACTTTGTTTTGAGTCACTTTCAAGTTTGTTCTTTCCGTTTTCTTGTTGCCTTTGCTTAGCTTCTGCTGTGCTTAAACCGGTTTTTGAAGATAAAAGTTCTTTTAAACATTCTTGTTTGCTTTTTGAATAAAACTGCATTAATTTCTCCACACTACTCTAAACTATTATATTAAGCAAACTTTCATTTAAAAACTTATATTTTTAACAAACTTGTAAAAACTAAATACATCAAATAAAGGAGAGAAAATATGAAATTTAATATATGCACAACTTGTGGAAAAATTATTGAAGATAAAAAAATGACCTGCAATACTTGCAAGTCAAATTATTGTGAAAGCTGTCAGAAGATTTTGAAAAGCACCTGTTTGCTTTGCGGAAAGAACTAATCTAGAATTATCACTCCACTGGAACTAACCGTGTTTTGTCCACGCTCGCCAAAATAGATATTTTCTAGCGTAGAGTTTATGTTGTTTGTGCTTATCACCACGCCAAAAATTTCAAGGTCATCTTCTACAGAAGAAAAAAGTGAGATGCCTGATGAATTTGTAATGTATGACATTTTGAATATGTCATTTTTATCAAGTAAAGCACTCTGTTTTGAAGAGTCGTCATAATAAACTGATTGGGCGTTATGGAGCGCAATGCGGGACAAAATGTTTTTGCAAATTTGCACACCTTTTTCGCCGCCACTTTCAAAACTTAAGGAAATTGCTGAAATGTGATATAGACTGCCATCTTCGTAGGCAAGCACATTATTACCAATATCAAGCATAGTATTATTAAATATTGTGCTGTTTTTTATATCATTTGTGACACGTATTGCATTTTTGAATATGTTTCTAAAACTTGAATTTTGAACTGTTAAACCATTTGCATTTTCTGCCAAAATGCCATAGCCATAACCCACAAAACTGCAATTTGATACAAACATGTTTTGTGTATCAAAAGTTCTGAGTGCACCATTGGTGTCTGTTTTTCCATAAGGGCCTTCGTAATTCACAAAGCCGTCCTTTGTTTTATACTTTAGTTCAAAACCAACGTTGACAATATTTACATTTTTAAAATTATCAATCTTTGCAAACACGTTGCCATCAAAATTTGCACCAATAATAAAATTGCCGCCAAACTTTGTTTTGTCTTTACCATCGCCCACAATAGACACAGACCTGTTTATCACAACATCTTTGTACGACTGGTCTGTTTCACTTTTAGGCAAATATCTACCCTGCCTTAAGTACACAATATCGCCATCACTTAAACTCTCAAAAATCTGCTTTATGTTGTCGCTGTCATTAACCACCACATTTGCCACATAAATATTAAAGGCAACTGACATATTGCCAATGGTAACTTTCACCTTCTTTTTGCCAAAAGTTGATGTGTCAACTTGCTCAATATTGTTTTTTGAATATCGCAAATTATAATGTGTGCCATCGTTGTTTAACCTTTCAATTTTTAAGCCGTCAAAATTTGGTGTTTCACCAACTTGATAGACAAGTTTTGTTGGAAGACTTGTTATGTGATAGCCCACAATGTTTCTTGCACAGCCAGAAAACAAAACTGCTGGCACAAAAGCAAGCATCAAAATGAACAGCAATTTAAATAATTTGTTTTTATAACCATATTTTTTCATATTTCAATTATTTTCAAAAAAACAAAATCTAAACACACAAAAAAAATATAGTGGAATTAATATAACAATAAATATCTGTTTTTAATTTACTACAAAACAATAATATGTGAAAATATGCAGTATGGAAAATTTAAAAGTTGAATTATGGGCACCAGCTGGCAGTATGGAAAAACTGCAG
>JAFYCH010000045.1 GCA_017539765.1 Clostridia bacterium | reverse complement strand
GAGTCTGCAGCAAGAATTGCAATATATATTTTTAAATCATTCATTATTTCTGTTGATTTTTGAACTATATTGTTTACTTCTTCATCAGTATACGCATTAGATTCCGATAATTTAATTTCATTACCCTTTATGTTGTTTGAATCTATTTCTTTCATAAAATCTCCCCTTCTGTTTTTATTATATTACATTTTTATTACTATTTCAATACCTTTTAAAATAATTTTTAGCACAAAAAAACACATCAGTTTTGATGTGCTTTTTCTAAATTAAATTTTTCCAACTGCTCTTGGGAAAAGAAGTGTGTCTCTTATGTTAGAAACGCCTGTGACATACATAAGCATTCTGTCAAAGCCAAGACCAAAACCGCTGTGTGGAACACTTCCATATTTCCTTGTGTCTAAATATTCTGCATATTGCTCTAGTGGCATATTTCTTTTTGTCATTGCATCAACAAGTTTGTCATAGTCCGCTTCTCTTTCACTGCAACCAATAATTTCTCCAATGCCTGGAACAAGCAAATCTGTTGCAGCAACTGTTTTGCCGTCATCATTCTGCTTCATATAGAAAGACTTAATCTCTTTTGGATAATGAACAACAAATACTGGCTTTTTGAAATATTCATCTGTAAGATATCTCTCATGCTCAGTTTGAAGGTCAGCACCCCATTCCACTGGGTATTTGAAATCTTTTTTTGATTCTTGCAAAATTTTTATTGCATCTGTATATGCCACTTTTGCAAAATCTGTGCTTGATACGCTTTTAAGTTTGTCAATAAGTCCTTTTTCTACCCATTGATCAAAGAAAGCAAGCTCTTCTTTACAGTTTTCCAAAACATCTTTAATAATGCTTCTGATAAAATCTTCTGCAATTTCGATAATATCATTTATATCTGCAAAGCAAACTTCTGGTTCAACATGCCAAAACTCTGCGAGATGTCTTGTTGTGTTGCTATGCTCTGCTCTGAAAGTTGGTCCAAATGTATAAATTCTGCCAAGACCCATTGCAGCCATTTCACCTTCGAGTTGACAAGAAACTGAAAGTCCTGCCTTTTGTGCAAAGAAATCGTTTGCATAATATTCTTCTTCTGTGTCATATTTTGCGTTCCATGGTTGAGTTGTTACTCTAAACATTTCGCCTGCACCTTCGCAATCACTTGCTGTGATGATTGGTGCATGAAGATATTTGTAACCATGACTATGAAAATATTTGTGAATTGCTTGTGCAAGTTGATCACGTACACTGAACACTGCTTCAAAATATCTCGTTCTTGCCCTAAGATGTGGCAGTTCCCTTAAAAACTCAAGTGAATGAAACTTCTTTTGAAGTGGATAGTCTTTTGCACATTTTCCCAAAACTTCCAAAGTTTTGAGTCTGAGTTCATAACCATTTTTTTCAGATGCAACAAACTGACCTTCCACCTTAAGTGAAGTGCCTGTAAGCAAATCTTTTAAATCTATATTATCTACATTTTCAATAACAAGTTGCAAATTTTTAATTGTTGTGCCATCGTTTAATTCAATAAAAGAAACTGTTTTTGATTCTCTAAGTGTTCTTATCCAACCGCAAACAACAACATCCTTGTCTACAAATTTTTCCGGCTTGTCGAATAACTCTTTTATATCTGTATGCTTCATAATAATCTCCTGTCAAATTATATCACTATGCTTTTTTTATGTCAAAGACAAAGTGCGTTTTTATTCTCTTGCTTTGTTTTTAACTTCTTGCAAAAGTTTGTTTACAAAGTCATCAAGTGAATATTCTGTTGTATCTTTGCCGCCTCGAGCTCTAACTGACACAACATTATTTTGCATTTCTCTTTCACCAATAATAACGATATATGGCACTTTTTGCTTTGTTGCTTCTCTTATTCTGTAAGACAAACTTTCATTTCTGCCATCAATTTCACTTCTGAAACCATTTGCCACAAGTTTATCATTAACCTTGTTTGCGTAGTCCATAAAGTTTTCACTGACTGGAACAATTTTTATTTGCTTTGGAGCAAGCCACAATGGAAGCACGCCTTTTGTCTCTTCAATCAAAAATGCTGTAAATCTGTCAAGTGAACCCAAAATTGCTCTGTGAATAACAACTGGTCTTTCCTTTTCGTTATTCTCTGCAACATATTCAAGTTCAAATCTTTCTGGAAGTTGGTAATCAAGTTGAACTGTTGAAAGAGTGACTTCGTGACCAATTGCACTCATAACATTGACATCAATCTTTGGGCCATAGAAAGCTGCTTCGCCCTCTGCTTCATAAAACTCAACGCCTTTATCTTGCAAAATCTTACGAAGTGCAGATTCGCTCTTTTCCCAAAGCTCGTCATGTCCAAAATACTTTTCTACATTTTTCTTGTCTCTAAGTGATAATCTAAACTTGTATTTTTTAAATCCGAAATCTTTATAGACATCTAAAATTAAATTTATAACATTTTCAATTTCACTTTCAATTTGACTTGGACGACAGAAAATATGTGAATCGTTTTGCGTAAATGACCTTGCTCTTTCAATTCCACAAAGTGAACCGCTGGCTTCAAAACGGAAGTCATCAGCAATTTCTGCAATACGAAGTGGCAAATCTTTATATGAATGCAAATCGTTTTTATACATCATCATATGGTGTGGGCAGTTCATTGGACGAAGAACGTATGCTTCTTCATCTCTTTCCATAACAGGGAACATGTCATCTTTATAATGGTCCCAATGTCCAGAAGTCTTATATAAATCAACAGACGCAATAGATGGAGTTCTTACATGCTTGTAGCCAAGTGCAATTTCTTTGTTCATAATATAATCAGACAAAGTTCTACGGAGAACAAATCCGTTTGGAAGCCACATAGGAAGTCCCTTTCCAACCAAGTCACTAAACATAAATATACCAAGTTCTTTGCCAAGTTTTCTGTGGTCACGTTCCATTGCTTCTTGAACAAGACGAAGTTGTTCTTTAAGCTCGTCTTTTGACTCAAAACAGTAAACATAAACTCTTTGCATCATTTTGTTCTTTTCGCTGCCACGCCAATACGCTCCGTTTACCCTATCAAGTTTGAAAGCAACATTTCTTAAAAACTTTGTATTCTCTACGTGTGGGCCACGGCAAAGGTCATCAAAAACATTGCCAAGGTGATAAACACTAATTTCTTCTCCTTCTGGCATTTCGTTTATAAGTTCAAGTTTGTATGGCTCATCTTTAAAAAGTTCAAGTGCCTTTTCTTTTGACACAACTTCTTTGACCATATCCAAATTTTGATTTACAATCTCTTGCATTTTGTTTTCTATCTTTTCAAAATCTTCTGGTGTCAAATTGTGTTCCATATCAAAGTCGTAGTAAAAGCCTGTGTCAATTGCAGGACCAATACCAAACTTTACATTTCCAAAAAGTTCTTTGATTGCACCAGCAAGCACGTGTGCCATTGTGTGACGCTTTACGTTAATTTCTTTTTTGTATCCTTCACTATCCATAAAAATCTCCTATGTGCCATTGGCACTTTTTTGATAAATAATTATTTTTATTATTCTACCAAAATATAAATTTTCAATTAAATCAAAAGTTTTAGTAAACAAATAAAAACGTCCCTTGCTACTTGCAAAGGACGATATTCACCGTTGTTCCACCTTTATTCATCACAAAATGTGACCTTATTTTCGCACTTACCGTGCCAGCTAAAGCCGAAAAAGTGGTTTCACTGTCACAATCCCTATTGTTATCTTTCAGCCAAAGGATAACTTCTCTACATAGCAAAATTGTGGGCTACTTGTCTTTTTCTTAACCTTTAATTTAATTGTTATTTTGATTTTAGTTCAAAAACAAAAGTTTGTCAATAATTTTTTTGTATTGAAATATATTTATGCGAAAATAAAAATGAATATTGACTTAAAATGCAATTTTATATATAATATTTATGTATGTTTAATGATGACAAAAAAGCAAGAACTGCACTCGAAAACTTTTTATCTATGACAGTAAAGTCTTCTGACGATGTCATAGATGCTTTTGCAGTGCTTCCAAACGCACAAAAATATGACGGCGGTGGAATGAGAAGATTTGTATATATTCCTGGCACAAGAGATGACAAAGTTTTGCTTGTTGCACACGCAGACACTGTTTGGGACAAACACTATATGCCAGAACTTTTGTCAACACCACAAAGACTTGACTATATGTTTGGAAGATATTACAACAGCAATCCACTTTCTCTTACAGGTATTGGTGCAGATGACAGAGCAGGTTGCGCAATGCTCTATCTTCTCAGAAACAGCGGTCACTCAATTTTGATTTTGGACGGCGAAGAACATGGCCAAATTGGTGCAAACTATCTCAAAAACGAATACCCTGAACTTTTTAAAGAAATAAACGAGCACAGTTTCATGCTTCAATTCGACAGAAAAAATGCAACAGACTATAAATGCTATGACATTCCTGTAACAAACAACTTTAAAAATCATTTGTACAGAAACCTTGGTTTCACAAATGCAGGCAGAAAGTCAAAGACAGACATTGTTGTTTTGTGTGACAATATTTGCGGAGCAAACCTTAGTGTTGGCTATTGCGGAGAGCATACAGAGCACGAAATACTTGTTTATAAACAATGGCTAAACACATACAGAAAAGTCGAAACTATGCTTGAGATGCCACAAAAAACTTACTATACCAAAAAAGAACAAGTACAAGAAAATGTTTTATAATAAAAAAGAAAAGAACTTATTTTAAAGTTCTTTTTTTATGCCTTCTGTGTTGTCTTTTTTGTTTCTTTTTAAATTTAAAACTTTGTGAAATAAAAAGCCCATAATCAAAACAAAAATTAATCCAACAAAATATAAAAGTGCTGATAGATATGAATTAGAAACCAAAACCATATTGTAAATGCTGTGCTTGCCATTTAGGTTCAAACCGAAAAACGCTGTGTCAAAAATAATATTTATGATAAGCATCACAATTGCCACACAAACAATAATGCTTCCGCTGAATATACTATCTTTAATTTTAAGCTCAGCTTGTTTTGATTTGATTATATACACTCCCCACAAGCAAAGTGCAAAGTGTGCCACATAATCTAGCATAAATGATACATGAAATTTATAGTTCCTCATGGCATTGAATATGCAACTGAAAGTTGGTGACAAAAACATTCCAACCGACAGCAACGCAATAAGTAACATAAAATAACTTTTGGCTTTCTTTGGTAAAACAAAATATAGTGGAACAACAAAAAACATAAACGGGCTGACATTTGCAACTGGCAAAGAATTTTGAAAGTTCCAATCGTTAAAGCCTGCTTTTAAATAAACAATAATTACACAAATTATATAAATCACAAAAACAGATAAACAAAAAATCAAATTTGTCAGTCTTGTGTTTTTGAATTTATGCATAAAAATAACAATCAAAATACTGCACACATAAAGTGCAATCAAGCATAAAATATAAGCCATATATTCTTCCTTTGTAAATATATTTTTATTGGTCAAATTTTGCAATCAAATTTTTTTAAAACATCTTCAAGATACTCATCTGGTCCAATCTCGTAATGAACAACAGATTGATTCTCTGTTGAATTTTTTTTGTAATAATAATCGAATAAATCAGAAAATTCTTTGATAAGGTCTTCTGAATTTCCACGTTTTCTCATTCTTTTTTCCATTTCTGTTTTCATGTCTTTACTTTGATAAACAAATGCAAACTTTATGTTGTTTTTCACAAGATAATCTACTGATTCTGGATGTGGTGCAACAATCAAAATTTTGCCTACTTTTACATACTCGTCAAGTTTTTCATACATTTTTTGCCAATAGTCGCCATCTTTTCTTTTTTTAAAAGTTCTATTACCCTTTGTTCTTTCAAGTTCTGCACGAGTTATGTCTTCTGGCACAACATATTTGCATCTTAAACGCACTTCATCAACATCTACAAATTTCTCAGGATATTTGTCACACAAATAAGATTTTCCGCAAGCGGGTGTTGCCACAATGGCATCAAATTTCTTTCCTTTATATTCCATACCTTTATTCTATCATAATTATGTCATGTTTTCAAGAAAATTGATTTGGTGAATTTTGTATATATAATAAAAAAACAACCATACAAGATGGTTGAATTTTTATATGCAATCATATTACTTTACAAGTTTTTTGACTGTGCTAGCAACAAGTGCACAAGCCCCCAAAATTGCAAAGACACCCGCAAGTATTGCTCCAATTCCAAGAGAAGCATAAGCGTTATTACCTTCTCCTACAAGTGGTTTAGCCAAGAAAAATAGTACAGCGGCTGCAATTTCAAGACCAGCAGCACAAACAGCAACCAATCCTTCTGCTTTAAGATTTTTGCCAAGAAGTTTAAGAAGTATAAGCAAAACAGCACATACCACAAAACAAATTGCAAAAATGAGTGCAAGCAGAATACCAAGTCTTGTTGTGTCACCATAGTTAAGTAACTCATACACTGTCCACTCTGCCGTAAGACCAAATTTGATGATAAGACCTGGTGTAGCCATCATGATGAGTGTCAATGCACCAAACAAAACAGCAAGACCTATCAAAAGAACATCTAACATATTTTTTTGTTTTGATTTTTTCATTTTATCCCCTCCACAATTTATTATAAATCATTTTACAAAATTTTCAAAACGATAAATGGTAAAATTTAATTTTTAGCAAAAAATTTAAAACTTGACTAAACTATTGACTTAAGTTATAATTTGAATAGGTGATATTATGTTTTTATTTAAAATGTTTAGATCAAAACTTTTTGGAAAATTAATATTATTTTTAATCAGTATTATTGGAATATTTTTTGTTTTATTGTTTTTCTCTAGCCCAGCAAAGTCAAAAGCCAGTCTTGGCACTTGGTGGTGGAGCAAAGAGTTAAATATAGATGAATATATCACTTTTGCAAGCAAAAATAATGTTACGGAAATTTATTATTGCAACTACAACCTAGACAGCAATTTTATAGACCTTGCACAAAAAGCGAAAAAGAAAAACATAAAAACATATTTGCTTGCAGGTGAAAAAGAATGGCTACTTGATAGAACAGGACTTGATGCACTTGTTGAAAAATATATTCAGTTTCAAAATGATAATAACAATATTCTTGCAGGTGTGCATCTTGACATTGAACCACACCAATTTGATGACTTTGAAGCAAACCGTACAACATATTTACTTAAACTTGTGGAGTTAATCAAAACAAACAAAACAACCTACCCTAACATCTGTTTTGATTATGATATACCATTTTGGCTTGACGACCAAATTACGTTTGACGGAAAAACAAAAGAAACTTACAAATTTGTTTTGGATTATGCAAACCGAACATTTGTGATGAGTTATAGAGACACAGCAGAAAAAATGATTGACGTATCAAAAGAAGAAATTGCCTATGCAAAGCAAAACAAAAAAACACTTTTTCTTTGTGCCGAAACTTACAGCGAAGAAGGCGACAATGTTTCGTTTCTAGAAGAAGGCAAAGAATATATGATAACCGAAATAAATAAGGTAAGAAAGGAAATTCCAAGCGACTTTGGCATTGCAATTCATAACATAAAAACATGGAAAAATTTAAAAAATAAATAAAAAATCGCAAAAAAAGCGATTTTTTTATGCATTTTTGTTAAAAAAACTGTAAATTTTATAAAATTTTTATAATTGCATTAAGCCCATCTGCACAAAAAAAGTTCTCAAAAGAGAACTCTTTTTTATTAAATTATTATAACATCTTTTTAACTTCTTCAACAACTTCAAGATCTGCAGGAAGCCAGTTGACTTTGTCTATACCTGCTTTATCTACCCAAATTGCTGCTTCGTGCTCAAGAAGATTTGGCTTGCCTTCTACAATTTCTGTTTTGATGCAATGCATTGTTAAATGAAATTTTGGATATGTATATTCAATTGTTTTAATTAAGTCAGTGCACTTTGCCTTAAAAGCAAGTTCTTCCCTAAGTTCTCTTTCAAGTGCCTGTTGCATTGTTTCGCCCGGTTCCATCTTTCCGCCTGGAAACTCCCAACCGTCCTTAAACTCCCCATAACCACGTTGAGTAGAAAATACTTTTCCATCTACAATAAGAATTGCGGCAACAACTTCTATGTGCTTAATCAAAGTGTAAGTTAAATTCTCTTTTGCAAGATGATACTTTTTGTGTGTGTCAGCAATTTCTTCAACCTTTAAATCATCTTTGTCATAACCTTTTTCTAACAAATATTTTTGCAAATTTTGTTCTGCATCTTCCATGCTTTCAAAGTCGTTTGCAAATACTTTTTCTTTACCTAAAAAAACTCTTACTTTCATATTATTCACCCTATTTAATTTTATCACTATTTGTAATTTTTTGCAAAATTTTCAATAATGTTTTTTACTTTTTCTAATTTTTCTTTGTCGTACACATATTCTTTTCTTGGCTTAACAAAATTTCTTGAACCACGCTCCTCAAAAGCATAGCGTGGAATAAGTTGCACGTGATAATGATTCATTGGGCCATCGCTCATTGTGCAAAAATATACTCTTTCACAGCCAAACACTTCTTTTATGGCAAGCATAAGTTGTTTTGTAAAACAAACAATCTTTTTGTTTATTTCATCTGTTGCTTCTGACATATCGTGAAAATGCTGTTTTGTAGAAATTATTGCATGACCGTCCGCACGTGGATTGCCCACAAACAAACAATCAATATCAGCATCTTCATAAATTCTATTTTTGCTGTCATCTCCAAAAACATGACCGCCAGTTGCCCTGTCAAAACAAGTTGGACAAATGCCAGCGTCGACCAAATCTTTTGGTGAATAATCATAATACTTTTCAATAATTTCTTTTGAATATTCCATATTTACTCCCTTTTAATTATATCAAAATAATTGTAAAAATACAAAAACAATCAGTAAAATACTGATTGTTTAATAAGCTTTAAATAATTTTACAAAGACATATTCTCTTCGCTTACAACCGCTTTGTCTCTGTCTAAACAACTATTGCTGATATTAACTTCCTTAAGTTCGTCTTCAATTCTTTTTCTGTCTTCAGAAGTTACTTCACTGTCTATTGTCATTGTTTTATACAAAAAAGGTAACACTTTCCTGCACATTTCAGCTTCCTTTCTTAAAGTTCCACTTAATTTTTCACCATTCTTTTCTCTTTTTTGTACCAT
>JAFYCH010000044.1 GCA_017539765.1 Clostridia bacterium | reverse complement strand
AGTTCATATAAAACAAGCAATTATTATTTAAAATTTACAATATTGGGAAGAAACTGTGTCGTTAAACTATATGAAACACCAGATGAATTGAGAACGGAGTGTACTATATCGTTCAAGTTATATGATTATTATAATTATATTGATCTAGATGAAACAATAAAGGTTAAATATAATAGGACAAGTGGAAGATATTTATGGGAAGACAGTAACCATAAATACTATTGCGATACTTGGTATTCTGATGAAGCAAGAACTCAAGGGTTTAATTGGAATACAGAAATAACGGAAGATATAACACTATATGGATTAAAAAAATCAAATATTTCAACTAGCCGTGATAGTTCGGGAACATATATAACTGGTATAAATCATGTTCCATCAGACAGGATACTTGTTATTGATAATAACAATTCTAATAAAGTTTATATATCAAACTATGCAATATATAATAACAGCATAAAAGAAATATATTTACCAAAAGAACTTAAAAAAATCTACTATGGAAACTTTACTCAAATGAGTTCATTAACAAAAATACATTTTGAAGGTACGGAAGCACAATGGAATAGTATTGAAAGTTCAAGTACAATTCCAGCAGGCGTTTCAATTATATTCAATTCAACATATTAAAATAATTAACACTCTAGCATTTTGTTAGTGTGCTTTTTTACATTATTATTTATAATAAAAAACCATAATAATACATATTATCAAAAAAACTTTAAAAAAAATAAAGGTATTTTGAAAATGATGGCGAATAATATTATGTAAACATTTTTTTTAGGAGAAATATGCAAAATAAGGGGTATTCTGCGGATTGGCTAGAAAAACTGAAGTATAGCACCAACATTGTAGATATCGTTTCAAGTTATGTTTCGCTTACCAGAAAAGGAAATTCTTTTTGGGCTTGTTGTCCGTTCCATCACGAAAAGACACCAAGTTTTTCTGTCAACAGTCAAGGTCAGTTTTATCACTGCTTTGGTTGTGGAGAGAGTGGTGATGTTATAACTTTTGTGCAAAAAATGGAAGGCACAGACTTTATTGAAACGGTAAAGATATTAGCAGATAAAGTGGGAATGAAAGTTCCTGAACTAAAGATTGACGAAGATTACATAAAAAACAAAAAGCACCGAGAAACTTTGCAAGAAATTTGCAGGCAGTCAGCAATTTTTTACAACAAGACACTTTCTTCACCTGCTGGCAAAAAAGGTCTTAATTATTTGCTTGGTCGTGGCATAACGCAAAGCACAATCACAAAACTTGGTCTTGGCTACAGTCCAAATTGGACAGGCCTTGTCACATTTTTAAAATCTAAAGGTTTTTATAAAAATGATATTGTAGAGTCTGGCGTATGTGGAGAAAAGGACGGCAAACTTTTTGACGAAATGGCAAACAGAGTTGTCTTTCCGGTCATAGACCACATGGGCAAGGTTGTGGGCTTTAGTGGCAGAGCACTTGAAAGCACTGCTTATGCAAAATACAAAAATACCAGAGCGACACCACTATTCAACAAAAGCAGTAACATTTATTGCATCAACTTTTTGCGCAAAGCAAGGCTCGAAAAAAACTATGCCATTTTGGTAGAAGGTCAAATTGACGTAGTTTCACTTCAGCAAGCAGGTTTTGGAAATGCAATTGCCACAATGGGCACAGCATTCAACAAAAACCACGTGCAAACACTCAGCCGTTTTGTTGATAATGTCATTGTTTGTTTTGATGGTGACAATGCTGGCAAAAAGGCAACAGTTAAAAGTTTGGAACCGCTTCTTGATGAAGATTTGAACATAAAAGTTATTATGCTTCCAGAAAAACTCGACCCAGATGAGTACATAAAAAAGTATGGAGCAGAAGAATACCAAAAACTTATTGATTCGGCTATGGGTGTTTATGAGTTTGAGATAAGATATCAAGCCGAAACAACAGATTTGACCAAGAGAGAAAACATCTCAAAGTTTATAGACAACTGCTTAAAAATTGTTGTAGGAATAAAAAAAGAAAGCGAAAGACAAGTGTATATTGACTTGATAGCAAGTATCAGCAATGTGCCAAGAGAAACGATTTTGCGACAATATTTGTCTATTGCAAACAGAAAGACTGAAACAAATTCTCAAAACAATACTGTCAACGTTGCACAAAGCAAAAACTACAAGGCAGAACAATTTGTGCTTGCAAGTGTGCTTCACAAAAAATCGTATGTTCACGGCGTAGAAATTGATGATTTTGTCAATAATAATTTCAAAACGATATACAGTTATTTAGAGAAAAATGATTTTCCTATTGTTTCAAAATTGTATGATGATTTTGACGTTGAACAAAATGAAGAACTTAAGGAACTAATAAATTTTAATTTTTCAAATATATCAAACGAAAAAAGTGAGTTTGAAGGTTGTTTGAATGCACTCGAACTGGACAGGCTTATTGCAAAGCAAAATCAGATAAATGCACAAATTCAAACTTGTACAAATGAAGAAGTAAAACTTGCACTACTCAAAAAAGCAAGCGAACTTTCAAAAGAAATAAACGATAAAAAAGCAAAGAGATAACAAAAGAAGAACTT
>JAFYCH010000043.1 GCA_017539765.1 Clostridia bacterium | reverse complement strand
GGCAGAAAAAAAACAAGTGCAATATATGGTCAAAGCAATTTTGGGACTAAATGCGGTGCCAAAACCAGACGATGCAGCCGATGCACTTGCAGCAGCACTCACACATGCCCAAACAAATCAGATACTCGGCATGAACGATATTAAATAAAAATATAAAGGGATTATTTATGATAGGAACAATTAACGGAACACTTGAGGATATTGATGAAAACGTAATCACCATAAATTGTGGTGGGGTTGGTTACGAACTTTTTGTTAGCCAAACAACACTTTCAAATTTAGGTGAAATTGGAAGCAATGTTAAAGTATGGACATATCTCAATCTTGACATGAGAGATGGAGAAGTTTCACTTTTTGGTTTTTCTTCAAAGGCAGAAAAAAAGATGTTTTTAAATCTTACAAGCGTAAGTGGAATTGGCCCAAAAACGGCTGTTTCAATTCTTGGCACAATAAGTGTTTATGACCTTGCTAGCGCAATTGCAAGTGGCAATGCAAACATAATTGCAAAAGTAAAAGGTCTTGGCAAAAAATCTGCTGAAAGAATTATTTTGGAACTTCGTGAAAAAATGGAAAATTCAAGTGAGTTCCACAAATCATCACAGCAAACTTTGGATGCAAATGACAGTGAGCAAGAATATGCAATCAATGTTTTGCTTTCACTTGGTCTCAATCGTTTTGATGCGACAAAGAGAGTCAGAGAAGTGACAAATGCAGGCGACAAAGCAGAAGACATAATTCAAAAAGTGCTTAGACAAATGTAAGAATATTACAAAATTATGAAACCAAATCTCAAAAAATAGGAGAATCAAATTGGAAAGAACAGATGATAGATTTATTACAAGTATGAAAAACGAAAGCGATGCAGAAATTGAGAACAAATTGCGTCCTTCCAAAATGGAAGATTATGTTGGACAAACCAAGATTAAGTCTCAATTGGATGTATTTATAAAGGCTGCACTTTCAAGAAATGAAGCTCTTGACCACGTGCTTTTGTATGGTCCACCAGGACTAGGAAAAACCACACTTGCACACATCATTGCAAACGAACTTGGCGTGCAAATGAAAATTACAAGTGGCCCTGCAATAGAGAGTGGAGCAGACCTTGCAAGCATACTTACAAACCTTCAAAAAAACGATGTTTTGTTTATTGATGAAATTCACAGATTAAACAAAAGTGTAGAAGAAATATTGTATCCTGCAATGGAAGACTATGCACTTGATTTTGTTGTAGGCAAAGGTCCAAGCGCAAGAGCAATGAGATTAAAAATTCAACCTTTCACACTTATTGGTGCAACCACAAAGGCAGGAAATTTGTCTGCGCCACTTCGTGATCGTTTTGGCGTGCTTTCTAGACTTGAAAACTACACAACAGAAGAACTTGAACAAATTATAAATCGTTCTGCGAAAATTCTTGGCACAGAAATTGAGCCACTTGCATCAGCAGAACTTGCAAAGCGTAGCCGTGGCACACCAAGAATTGCCAACAGACTTCTTAAAAGAATTCGTGATTTTGCTGAAGTATATGGTAAAGATAAAATTGATTTAGAAGTCACGCAAAAAGCACTTAACATTATGGAAGTCGATGATATGGGACTTGACTTTACAGACAAAAATCTATTGCTTACAATGATAGACCGTTTTGGTGGCAAACCTGTTGGACTTGACACTTTGGCTTCTAGCACTGGCGAAGATGCCAACACAATAGAAGATGTTTACGAACCATATTTGCTTCAAATTGGTTTTATTGCAAGAACTCCTAGAGGAAGAATTTGTCTTGCAAAAGCATACGAGCATTTTGGCAGAACAATGCCAGACAGCATAAAAACTGTGATTAAGGAATTAAAAGCAGATACAAAACAAGGAGAGTAAAAAGTGTTAGCCATTTTAGCTAACATTTGTTAATTAAAATGGAAGATAAAAATTTTGATATATACAGCACAAAGACTTATCACTACGATTTGCCAGAAGAGTTAATTGCTCAAACTCCAATAGAGCCAAGAGACCACAGCAGACTTTTGGTTTATGACAGAAAAGCCAACACAACAACTCACAAACATTTTTATGATATTATTGATTATCTAAACGATGGTGATGTACTTGTTATAAACG
>JAFYCH010000042.1 GCA_017539765.1 Clostridia bacterium | reverse complement strand
TGCATATTGATTTAAGTACTTAAGCATTATTCTATCATTTTCACTTGCCTCTCGTCTGCTGTCAATAAGCACAAACACACACTTAAGCTTTTTTGAGTTAAGCAAATAGTTTTCAAGAATTTCTGCCCACTTGTCTTCTTCTTGTTTGCCCGCTTCGTGATAGCCATAGCCTGGAAGGTCAACAAAAAAGAAATCTCCACCATTAAGTGAAAAATAATTTATGTTTTTTGTTACCCCTGCATTTTTGCCTGTGCGTGCCAAACTTTTATTGCCAGCAAGAGCATTTATCAAACTGCTTTTGCCTACATTACTTCTTCCAACAAAAGCAAACTCGTTTTTGGTTTGTGTGTATAACTTATTGTCTGCAACAGTTATTACAAACTTTGAATTTTTTATTTTCATACTTAATTTATATCAAAAAATAAAAAAAAGTGCAAATTTTTTGCACTTTTTGTTTGTTATTTTACTAATTCATTATAAAAATCATTAATTTCCTTTTGAGTTGGTTTTTCTAGTGATTTTTCAATTAATGATACCTCTGTTGAATTATCAGCAATTTTTTCATCTTCTTTCTCATATTCATATAATTTTTGTTTTACAAAAGCATCAATTTTTTCAGGAACTTCACCTTCTGCTGTTATGTAATCAACCAATCCTAATCTGTTAGCAAAACCTCTGGTGCAATTTAATCTGCAGCACTTATTGAATATTTTCATTAGTGTATCAATTTTGTTTGCAAGTGGTTTTGTTAAGCCAATTTTTTCATATTTTTCTTCTGGAATAATATCCAAATGTTCATGAGCCAAAGAATAATGCCCGCTTAAATATAAAATTAGTTTTGCAAGTCTTGTGGCAGAATCATCACGATCAGCCAAACGTCTGTTGTGAAGCACTCCTACAAAATGCTCTAATGTATATTTTTTCTCCATAATCATCACCTGTTTCTCTTTATTTTGACATACCTTTATCCGCATCTAAACACCAGTCATTCTTCTTGCTTTCAATTGCACATGAAGCATCGCATAATGCTTTTTCTATTGCCAAAGGAATATCGCTGTGTATATTTATATCAACATACTTTGTGCCTGATATATCATCAGAATAAGGAACAAAATCTACTTTGCAATAAGTATTAAATACTTTTGCCGATGCATTGCATCTTTTTTCATCATTGTCAATTATATTAAAAATATTGTTTAATACTGTTTTATCATTTTTTTCTGAATCAAATTCTTTAACATTTTCAATAATAAATTTTACACTTTCTTTTGAATAGAATTTATCCTTTTTAAACTGTTTAATAACTTTTTTTACTTCTGAATTATAATACATATCTTTACTCCGTAATTTATTATAACATACAATTGCAAAGAGTGCAATACTGATTTCGATTTCAACGCATTTTTTTTGTTGTATCAAATTTTAATCAATAATCGAGTTTTTAAGAACATCTTCAAACGTTTTTGCGTAAACAATTTTAAGGTTGTCTGTGATGTCTTTTGGAAGGTCCAAAACATCTTCTCTGTTTTGTTCTGGCACAATTGCTTTTGAAATGCCTGCACGCACACAAGCAAATAATTTTTCTTTAAGTCCACCAATTGCAAGCACATTTCCCCTGATGGTTATTTCACCTGTCATTGCAAGATCGTTGTCAACTTTTTTGTTTGTGAAAGCGCTATATATTGCAGTTGCAAGTGCACAACCAGCACTTGGACCATCTTTTTTGACAGCGCCTTCTGGCACGTGAATATGAACATCTCTCTTTTTAAATATTTCTGGGTCAATGCCATATTTTTCTGCCTTGCAGGTGATTGCACTTAGGGCAACCTTGGCACTTTCTTGCATAACGTCACCAAGACGACCTGTCATGATGATTTTTCCGTCACCAAGCACCAAATTAACTTCAATAGTCAGCACTCCACCACCAACTGTTGAATATGATAAGCCAGAAACAAGCCCAACATCTGGCACATCTCTTTTGCCATCAAAAATAACTTTGTGAGCACCAAGATAGTCGTGAAGATTTGCTTTTGAAATTACATATTGTGTTTTGACTGGGCTGCCGACAATTTTGACAGCAACTTTTCTGCATACCGTTGCAATTGTACGCTCTAAACCACGTACACCAGCTTCGTAAGTGTATTCTTCAATCATAGTTCTGATTGCTTCGTCTTCAAATTTTATGTCTTCAGTTGTTAATCCGTGTTCCTTTAAAAGTTTTGGAATAAGATGCTCTTTTGCAATTTCAAACTTTTCGTTGAGTGTATAACTTGAAAGTTCAATCACTTCCATTCTGTCAAGAAGTGGTGCTGGAATATCATTAATATAGTTTGCTGTTGCAATAAACAATACATCAGACAAATCAAATGGAACTTCCAAAAAGTTGTCCCTAAATGCAGAGTTTTGCTCTGGGTCCAGAACTTCAAGCATAGCGCTTGTTGGGTCGCCACGATAGTCACTGCTCATCTTGTCAATTTCATCAATCAAAAATACTGGATTGCTGCTGCCAGCAAGCTGCATATTATAAATTATTCTGCCTGGCATTGCACCAACATAAGTTTTTCTGTGTCCACGAATTTCACTTTCGTCCTTAACGCCACCAACACTCATTTTTACAAACTTTCGGTCAAGTGCTCTTGCAATGCTTTTTGCAATACTGGTTTTTCCAACTCCTGGTGGGCCAACAAAACAGATGATTTGACCACCAATTTTTTCTGTGAGTTGCATAACTGCAAGATATTCAATTATTCTGTCTTTTACTTTATCAAGACCAGAATGGTCTTCGTCCAAAATTTGTCTTGCTCTTTTAAGGTCTTTGTTGTCAGTTGTCTTTTTGCCCCAAGGAAGTTCCAAAAGCACATCTAAATAATTTCTTAAAACAGAATAATCTGGTGATGCATTTGGTATTTTCTTTACTCTGTTAAGTTCCTTGAGTGCTTTTGCCTTGACTTCTTCTGGCATTTTGCCTTCTTTGATTTTCTTTTCAATTTCATCAAACTCACTTACGTCATCGCCAAGTTCTTCACTTATTGCCTTCATTTGCTCACGAAGATAGTATTCTTTTTGGTTTTTGTCCATACTTTCGTGAACTTTTTTTGAAAGTTCTTGATTAACTTTTGCAATTTCAACTTCTTCCATCAAATAACCAATAAGAAGTTCTAATCTTTTTTGAGTATCTGCTTGATTGAGAATGTTGAGTTGTTTTTTTTCTTCTTTTATACAGATTGCAGTGACTGCGTCAACAAAATTGTTTGCATCTTGAATACTATCAACTGCACGCATAATTTCTGGATTAAAACGCTTTTCGTAACTTGAATATTCAACAAAATGTTGTTTTGCTGTGCTCATCAAAAGACTTTGTGTCGTGCCAGAAATGTTTGTTGTCACAAGTTCTTCTGCTGTGCAATACAAGAATCTGTCACCACTCAAAACTTCTGTTATCTTTACTCTTGCAACACCTTCTGCCTGAACTTTTATTACATTGCCATTATCTTCTACACTTAAAATATCACAAAGACAGCCAACTGGATTTATGCTGTCAAACACTGTTTTGCTGAGAATGTCTTTTGTTTGTGTAACAAAAATAACTTGTTCACCTTTTTCAAATGCTTCAATAATGCTACCTTTTGATGCTTCTCTTCTTATGTCACAGTTGATTGGCATTTGTGGAAAACATACCACGCCCATCAAAGTGATTAGTTTATATTTTTTTGTATCTGCCATAGTCCTTCCTTTATTTCAATGCATATTATACTAAATATTAAAGAATATTGCAACTTTATTTGTTTTTTTGTCAAGAATAAATAATACAAATCTGTCATTCTGAGCCATAGTTGTTTCTCGGCTTTCGAAGAATCTCGACCATATGGAATAGATGCTTTCAAAATATAGAGAAGGTAAAGGTCAGCATGACATACAATAACAATTTTATTTTTTGTTAATATTACAAAAATATTAAAAAATAGGCACAAAAAAATTTATACAAGCTTGTATAAATTTCTTTTTTAATCATTTAAGCTTTCTGCTATTTTTTCAAGTTTTTTAAACCTGTGATATAGTCCACTTTTGCTTATCTTTTTTGGTGAAAGCTTAACAAGTTCGTCCAAACTTTCTTCTGGGTTGGCAATGCGGAGATAACAAACTTCTTGAAGTGTTTCGTCCAAACTTTCAAGCCCAAGTTTTTCTTTTATCAAATTTATTGTTTCAAGTTGCTTTACACTGGCATCAACTGTCTTTGTAAGATTTGCACTGATGCAGTTGTTTTGCCTGTTGATGTTGTTTCTGATTGACCTATAGGCACTTTCGTTTTGAAGTTCCAAAACTCCTTTGTTTGCACCAACCAAAGCAAACAAATCACTTACCATATCAAGACCCTTTACATACACAACAAAAGAATTTTTGCGTGGTGTCTTTTTACTGATAATATCAAAGTCAGCAAGCAAAAAGCAAAAGTCTTGTGCAAAAACTTCGTTTGAAAACACAAACTCTGCATGATATCCCGTAAGATGCTTTTCGTCCTTTTCTCCAACAAGATTTATGCTGCACGAAAAAGCACTTTCAAATGCTCCACGAAGAAATGCTTTTGCTGTTTCTTCTTCATTTGTTAAATATTGGCTTATGCCCCTGTTGAATGTCAAATACTTATTCTCGTCATACTTTGCTATTTCTGTGTCAAGAAGCACTTGTTTTGCTATACTAGTTGGAAGCACAAGTTCAAATCTATCATTCTTTGAAAATGAAAGTTTTGCATTTTTAATTTCTATATCTGTGCCATAAATATTTTTGACGATATTTTTAATCTTTTCTGCAAGTTCTGGAATTTCTGTTGAAACAATAACCTTGATGCCGTCACTGTTTTTTATTATTTCTCCACTGGTGTGAATTATTGCAGAAAGTTCACTTATTGCCTCATCGCCAGTTGATTCTATGCTTGCAACTTCTTTTTTTAGTTCATAACTATAACTATTCATCTTTTCTCCAAACAAATGTTGGTGTTTTGTCCAAATTTGCAACTTGCTCTAAAGGAATATTTTGCTTAACCACCCAATTAAGTCCCCTGTTGCACTCGCCAACATTTTTGCAAATATGTGCATCACTATCCAAAATAAATGTGGTGCCAAGTTTAACCATTTCCTGAGTCTCTTTTTCATCAAAACACAAGCGTCTTGCATTAAGTTCAATGAGGGTGCCTGTCCTTTTGCAAACCTTTGCAATTTGCACTGGGTCAACTTTCATTTTGCTGCCTAAGTGACTGATTATGTTTATTCTGTTTTTTTGAACTGCCTTTATGTAAGCATCTGTGTTTGCTTGAATAATTTCTGGTGTGTACTTATTCTTTTTGTAAGCCTTTGCGTTTACCCTGAAAAAGTTTTTGTATTCCTTAAAATTTTTTGGCTTGCCAAATGTATGATAGCCCATAATGACATAATCAAACCAAGTTTGTTCTTCTTCTATCAAATCAATGTCGCCTTCACTAGAAATCAAATTAGCTTCTATACCAAGATATATTTTGATTGGATATATTTTGCCAAGTCTTTCAATCTCTGCACGCATTTTTTGAATATTCTTTCTTCTTACACCAAAAAAGATATGGTCAAAGCCGTGCTCTGTTATGCCAATTTCCTTAAGTCCTTTTTGCACTGCAACCTTTACATTTTGCTCAATGGTGCTTTTGCCGTGATGATTGCGACTATATTTTGTATGTGTGTGATAATCTCCAAATAATAACATATTCCCTACTTTAAAAGCCTAACTTCAAGTTCTGGCATAAAGCCATAGTTCTCAAAAATTTGGCCTTGGATATATTTTATCATTTCCAAATAATTTTGGCAACTAGCACCACCAATATTTACAATAAAACCAGCATGTTTTTTGCTGACTTGTGCACCACCTATTGTATAGCCCTTAAGTCCAAGGTCATCAATCAATTTACTGACAGGTGGAAAGTTTGGATTTTTTTTGAAACAACTGCCAAACGACGGCATCTCGTAAGGCTGAAATTTAAGACGCTTTTGAAAATAATAATTTTGTAAAAACTCAATATCACGTGGCTCAGAATAATGCAACTTAAACTTTGCACCAATGACCACTAAGTTTTCTTTTTGAAGCAAACTATCTCTATAAGCAAAACCAAGTTTAT
>JAFYCH010000041.1 GCA_017539765.1 Clostridia bacterium | reverse complement strand
AATGTTTAAATCATCATTAACCTTAAGCTGTCCTTTACTTACAACTTGCTCTCCACCACGTTCAACCTTTGCGTAACCAAGTTCCAAAATCTTTGTCGGATTTAAATTTGCCAAATTTTGCTTTATTAAGTTAATCTCTTGGTTTTTAGTACTTATATATGTTTGCATAGCACCATCAAGTTTTGTGTATAAAAGTTTTAACTCATTATTTTTTTCAAAAATAATATTTTGCATAGTACTAGTTATGTTTTGCATCAAAAGTTCAAGTATTCCCTTTCGTTCCGTTCCATCTTTAGTAAGCAGTTCTGCCGCCGCAGATGGTGTTGGCGCTCTTAAATCTGCAACCATATCACAAATTGTCCAGTCAGTCTCGTGACCAACAGCACTTACAACAAACTTTTTACAGTCATAAATTGCTCTTGCAACAATTTCACTGTTAAAGTTCATAAGGTCTTCATCACTTCCACCGCCACGTCCGACAATGATTGCATCAATTTTATCGTAATTAGAAAAAAAGTTTATTGCCTTAGCAATTTCTATATCTGCTCCTATTCCCTGAACTTTGATTGGAAACAGTACTATGTCTTGGTTTGCATTTCTTCTGGAAACAACATTAATTATATCGTGAATAACTGCACCAGTCTCACTTGTAATTACACCAATCCTGTTTATCCGTCTAGGGACCGGCTTTTTGTGCATTGCATCAAAAAGTCCTTCTTTTTCTAGTTTTGCCTTAAGTTCCAAGAACCTTTTAAAGATGTCTCCATCGCCAAACAACTTTATGTCTGTTGCATTAAAATTTAGTTTTCCACCCTTTACATAATACTTAGGTGTTCCCCTAACAATAACCTTGTCGCCAACTTTAAACTTAGGAAACCCATCTGCCCCAAACAAAACACAATTTAAAATTGCGTTTTCATCTTTGATAACAAAAAAAGCGTTTCCACCTGATAAGCCATAACTTGAAATTTCTCCGATAACTTCAATATTATTCAAAAGAACTTCCGCATCAAAAATTTGCTTTATATAATTTGCCAGGACTGAAACACTAATTGGCTTCCTTTCCATCAAATTCCCCTTTAAGCACGCTTGCAAGTACTCCATTTACAAAACTGTAACTTTTGTCTGTAGAATACTTTTTTGAAAGTTCTACTGCTTCATTTATGACCACATTTTTAGGTGTTTCTGTGTTAGAATACAACATTTCATAAATTGCAATTTTAAGTATAGCAAGGTCAATTTTGTAAATACGAGATAAGGTGTAGCCTTTTAAATACTTTGAAATAATTTCTTCTAGTTTATCGTTGTTTTGTATCAATCCGTCATATTCGTTTTGAATAAATTCTCTATCTTCTTCAGTGAGATCTTCACTCTCTAAATAAGCAGAAAGAGAGATATCATTTCTCTCTTTTAAAAACTCATATTCAAACATCAACTTAAAACAACTTTCTCTTGCCGCTCTTCTGCTCATATCAATCTACCTTTTTACTGAAATCTACACCTTGAACATGAACATTTATCTTGTCTATATTTACATCAAGCATAGATGAAATACCATTTTTGATATTCTCTTGAACTTTGTATGCAATATCGGGCACACTATAGCCTTCATAAACAATAACATAAACGTCAATTACAATTCCGTTTTTTCCGTATTCAATTTTTACACCATTAGCATAGTTGTTTGAAAATAGTCTTTTAATACCGCTACCAAAATTATCACAAAGTGAAGATACACCTGCAATTTCTTTTGTTGCCAAATTAATAATTGAAAGCAAAATATTTTTGTTGCAAGTTACCTTTCCTTTGTTTGATTTATTTGAATAAATTTCTTCATTAAGTTCGTAATTCATTAAAACCTCGCTTTATGATTATATCATAAACTTTTTATAGTTTCAATCATTTTGCAGTATTTGCTAGCGATATTTTAATATATTTATAAGAAAACAACCGCTTTGCTCTTGTTATTCTTGCGTGCCTAAAAAAATAAGCGAAAGAATATCGCTTATTCTACTGGAATTATTTTTATATTCTCCAAACTAGCATTACATTGCTCTTTTACAATAGAAACAATTTGTGCAACCTCACTACTTGTAAGTTCGGCAGACTTAACAATTACATTAACTGCACTATTTGAATTTGTAACAATAACATCTTCAAATCCCTTTGCCCTAATTAATCCTTCTGTCACAAGTTCCATTTCCATATTATTCACAAGTTCTTGCTTTTTCGCTTCAGCATTTGCCTTTGCTTCCGCACTTGCTGTTGCACTTGCAATTATTGCATCATAATAAGCCATTTCTTCATCTCTTGTTGTCTGCCTGTCCGTTCTGTATGTTGTAAAAAAGTTTCCTGTCACAACATTCTCCGAATTTGTTGTAGTTGTTGCCCCACCATTTAGCACAATATTCAAATAACCTGTTGCCACCAGCAGAACAAACATCGTAGCAAGTATAATAATCTTTTTCTTTTTACTCATAAAATCCTCCTATTTTCCAACCAAAATTTGTATTTGCATATCACTTAAATTCAAAAGCGTTTGTATAGCATGCAGTATATTCAATCTCACAGCGATATCACTTGCACCACTACTCACCACAACCACTCCCTTTATCTTTGGCAAAACTTCACCAACCACAAGCGGCATATTATTTCCATTTTGATCCAGTATAATTGGATTTGCAGAAACCACTGTCACATCATCAGAACTTATATTTTGAGTTTCATTGTTTGCGAGAAGTAAGTTTGTCCCACTTTCCAACGTAATCATGACATCAACACTTCCTGCTCCTTTAATTTTGCTAATTATTGTTTTGAGTTTATACTCCAAATTTTCTGCATATTCAATGCTTGAAGTATATGCATAGCCACTGCTTTGTGACACAGTTTTACTTGTTTTTGTGAAGTTTAAAAAATCAAAGTTTCCGAACAAAATAATCAGCAAAATAAGAACAAAAATAATTGTAACGATAAGACCAATATGTTTTACTTGTTTAATCTTTTTAAGTAGTGACCAATCTTTAAAAAACTTAAAGCCACCTTTTTCCTTACTTTTTTCTTCACTCATTTACTTCCACATCACTCTCCTCCAAATTCAAAAAGTCCATAGCCACTTTTTTGATCTCCGTATACTTATTTATATGCGACAAATCTTCGCTCATAACCAAATTTGAAATATCAATTATCACTTTTTTTATCACTGATACATTATTTGACATATCACACTTAATTTCGACTTTTATATTTTCAAAACCCGCATTTTTATATCTTACAATAAGCGATCTTTCAAGTTGATTCTTTATCTGTTTGTTTGTAGCATCTAAAAAGTCACTATCAGTCTCAACAGCCTTGCTGTCATAAAAAATATTATTCAAATCAAAATTATTATTAAATAATTTTTGCACAGGACTTACTATGATAAAAAGTGCAAGCAAAGAGAATACTCCTTTTATATATTTATTCATCTCGCCATCCGGCATAATTACATCAATAAGTACACCAAGAAGTACAACACCAACAATACTTAAAATATATGAACTTACATTCAATTTTAACTCCCCTTTTTTTGATATCAAAATACATTAGCCGAGCACATCAGAAGTCCGACACAAATAAAGTATGCAAAAGAAAACGCCAGTATTATTCCAGAAAGCATGGACAGGCTTTTTGATACACTAGAAACAAAGTCTGTCACCCGTTTATCCGCCACACTTTCAATAATGCCTGCAACAAGCGACAAGCCTAGTTTAAGCAATACTATTTTTAAGACTGGTGAAATGATTGTCAAAAACATTATAATTAGTCCAGAATAGCCAATTGCATTTTTGATAAGTACACTACTTGCCATAATCAGACTAAAGCCATCTGAAAGATAACTTCCCATAATTGGAATATAACTTTTGATTGCAAATTTGGTAGCCCTTATCGACACACCATCATAACTTCCTGCAACAATTCCAGAAACAGCCACAAAACCAGCAAATACTGTAAAAATAAAACCAATTATGTATTTAAAAGTACTTTCTAAAAAACTGGTTATTTTGCCAAGTTTTACTGACGGTGTCAAGTTTCCAACAACACCAAAAATTACACAAAGAGAAAATATAGGCAGGATTATTACAGTAAACAAATACATAATTCCGCCACACAAAACAGCAATAATTGGTTGATAAATAGAAACTGATGAGCCAGCCCCTAAACTAACCATAAGTGTAAGCAAAATTGGAAAAGATATTTCCATCTGTTTCTTTAAATTTTGTAGCGTAGAAGAAGTTAATTTTACAAGCAAAAAAACTTCTGTCAGAATGATAACTGCAATTATAGAAAAGCAAGCGAAATGAATAATATCCCCAAGCGGTT
>JAFYCH010000040.1 GCA_017539765.1 Clostridia bacterium | reverse complement strand
TCCATGCTTGCACAAGCACCAAAAAGTCCACCTCCAGCAACAACTAAAAGTGTAAACATTATACTGAACAACATCCTTGAAAGTTTCGTTTTCATATTTTCCCCTTCTTATTTTGCCAAAATGTCATCGACATATACAAACGGACATAATAGTATCTTGCTATACTTTATTATAGCATACTGTACACAAAACTTGTCAAATGAATTTAGACAATTATATCATATAATTTTATTATATGTATATAAACATAAGCTATCAATCATAAATTAATGATTGTGGCAAAAATAAAAAAGCCTGAGTTATATATAACTTAGGCAATGATTTAGATTATAAGCAAGAAAAAACTATTTTTTCTTTAGTTCAACAATTTGTTTATAAATTATGTTTTTTGCAACACCCATATCGTGAGCAACTTTTTTTATGGCATCGTTTGAAGATATGCCCAAATTTACATAATATTCAAAGTGGTCAAGCACCGACAAATTGTTTAGTTCTGTTATGTCTTGTTTGTTCCCAGCAATAATCAAAACATATTCCCCTTTTGGTTCTTTTGGATAGCCATCATGCAAATTAAAATACTCAATTTCTTCGTGAAGTTTTGTAAGTTCACGCACAGTGCAAGCTTCTCTGTCACCAAAAGTTGTATGCAAAAATTTTATGTCCTCAACAAGGTTGTGTGGTGCAGAATAGAAAATAAGTGTAAACGGATTGTCTTGCAATTTTGCAACAAGTTCTTTTTTTGCTTTTTTGTTATCTGGCAAAAAACCAACAAAAGTGAAAGTTGCAGAAAAACCGCTCAAACAAAAAGCATTCAAAAACGCACAGGCACCCGGCACAATAGAATATTTTAAATTGTTTTCGTTAAGTGCTTCAATAAGTTCTGAGCCAGGGTCAGAAATGCAAGGTGTACCCGCATCTGAAATAAGACAAAGGTTTTTGCCGCTTTTGAGCATATCAATAACCTTTGGTGTCATTTCTTTATAATTAAATTTGTGAAAACTTATCAATGTTTTCTCTATACCATAATGGTTTAAAAAAGTCTTGCTTGTTCTTGTGTCTTCACACAAAATAATATCACAGTTTTTTAATGTCTCAACTGCCCTAAAACTCGTGTCTGCCAAATTGCCAATTGGCGTCGCAACAAAATATAACATAACGTTTCTCCCTTTAGATAATCGGTTTTTAATTGTTCATTTTTATGTGCACTTTTGCACCAGGCTTTCCGTACTTAACAGCCTTTATTAAAACGACATTGCTTGCCTTGCTGGCATCAGTGAAAACAAACTCAATCTTCTTAGGCTCGAGTTTGTATTTTTTTAGTGTTGAAAGTATCTCCGCGATACGTTCAGAATCATTAACTAAATAAAAACTTCCACCATATTTTATAATTTGATTCACTGATTTGCAAAGCGTTTCAAAATCAAGTTCGATTTCAAATTTTGCAATGTCAATACTCCTATTGCCAGAAAGTTTTTTTTCATTTGTTAAATAATATGGCGGATTGCAACATACAACATCTGCCTTGTTATAACCAACAACTTCAGCCGCATTTTTAACGTCTACACAAAATACTTCTGCATTTTGAATTTTATTAAGCAATATTGATCTTTTACACATATCTGCAAGGCATTGTTGTTTTTCAATCATAATAAGTTTTTTTGCATTTGTTTTAGCCTGAGACAAAATCCCAACAACACCACTACCACTGCATAAATCAACAATGGTATCTGTGCTTTTTGCTTTGACAAAATTACACAGCAAAACGGAGTCGCTAGAAAAACAATACAAATTCTCATTTTGTATTATTCTTAGCCCATTATACTGCAAATCATCAATCCTTTCACCATCAAAAAGTTTAACAATTTTATCATTGTTTATATTTATCAAATTTTATTTCTCCAAGTGCATAATCTTTTATGCTGTAGCTTCCATCTTCATTTATAAATTTTACTGAGACTTCGTCTTTTAAAACATTGTTAAATGTCACTGTTCCTTCGCCATCTGGAGTCTTGACTTTTGAATTAAGTTTTGGCATATTTTGAAGTGCTGCAACATAATCATTTTCTTCATAAGAAAGACAACATTTAAGTCTTCCGCAAACGCCATTTATGCCTGATGGATTAAGTGAAAGCCCTTGGTCCTTTGCCATTTTTATGCTTACTTTTTCAAAATCTCTTAGGTGATTTGAGCAGCAAAGCTGTCTGCCGCATGAACCATATCCGCCTAATATTTTAGCTTCATCTCTTACTCCAACTTGCTTAAGTTCTATTCTTGTCTTAAACTCACTTGCCATGCTTTTAAGAAGTTCTCTAAAATCAACTCTGCCTTCTGCTGTAAATGTAAATGCAAGTTTTGTCATATCAAAACTATATTCTGCATCAATAAGTTTCATTTCAAGTTCATGTTTTTTAATAAGGCCTTTTGCAATCAAAATTGCATCTGCTTCTTTTTTGCGTATTTCATCAAGTTTATGTCTATCATTTTCTGTTGCAATACGAATTACTTTTTTATATTCACCGTCAGTGTTCTTTTCTTTAACATCGGTTTCTGCTATACCATACAAAAGGCCACCATCACTTTCGCAAATGACAGCATCACCAGTCTTTATTTGAAGATTGTTTGCATCATACTCGCAAACTTCTCCTACTGACTTAAATTTTATACCTACTACTTGCATAAGTACTTAACCTCCAATATCTTCAACAGCAAATTATCAATCACTCCATTAAAATTGCTGTTGAACTTTAATTTTTGTTTCACACCACCAATTTCTTTCAAAATTGCAGAAAGTGCAGTTTGATTTGTCATGTTTGAAAGCACTTTTAATTGGTTTAATATCTCTTTGTTTTGAACCAAATATTCTTCACCACATTTTATCGCCAGCATGTCTCTGTAAAAAGAAGATAGCGTTTCCAAAATCATATCTATTTTATCTTTATACTTCGCAATTTTGCTAGAATATTCCAAAATGGAACTTGAATTTTGCATATTGAGAATAATACTTAAACAAAGCGAATATATCTCGTCAAACTTTTCATCGTTAAGTATATCATTAAGTTTTGACAAATTTCCAGATGCAAACTGAACTGCATTGTTTATCTTTTTTGCTTCACCAATTTTAAAATTGAAAACACTTTTAAGTTCTTCATCATTAAACCTTGGAAGCGAAAATATTTGACATCTACTTTTTATGGTAGAAAGAACCGCATCTAAATTTTGAACCAAAATGATATATTTGTCAAAAGTTTGTGGCTCTTCAATCATTTTAAGAAGTTTGTTTTGTGCCTGCACAGTTGCATTTTCAAAACCGCAAAGTATGAAATACTTGTTTTTAAAATCTATTGGCAAAACATAACTGCTTTCAATTATTGCCTTGCTGTCGTCTACCACAATGCCCTTTTCTTTTCCGTATACTTCAACGTCAATAGCGTTTTCGTCCAATATTTTTTTGCAATTATTGCAACAAAAACATGGCGAATTTTGGTCTACACATTCCTGCTTCATAACATACAATTTTGCAATTGCTTCAAGCAATATTTTGTCTTGGCTATGTAGTATTATTGCATGCTTTGCAACAGAAAGTTTATCTAATAGTTCACCAAACTTTGAAATTTGACTTATTTTAAACAAATAATTACTCAATTATGTTTTCCGTCCTTAATTTTTCGATAACTTGGTCAACAATCTCTTGTGGTGACTTTGTTGCATCTAACACCACAAATCGCTTCTCTTTTGCAGCGATTGCTCTGTAGCCATCTCTGACCAGATAGTGAAAAGATAAATCTCTTTCTTCTATTCTATCACCTTTGTCTTGACCACCTTTACGCTTAAAAGCAACCATTGGGTCAATATCTAAATAAAATGTCAAATCTGGCACAAGACCCGCTGTGGCAAAATTTGTTATTTTCATAACTTCAGCATCATCTACATTTGCCGCATACCCCTGATATACTCTTGTGCTATCAAAAAATCTATCACACAAAACAAGTTTTCCTGCGTCCAAATTTGGCCTTATAAAATCATCAACAAGTTGTGCTCTGCTTGCAGAAAAAAGCAACAGTTCTGCTCTAAGACCAATTTTTTCTGTGCTATACTTTAAAATATTTCTGATATCTTCACAAAGTTTAAGTCCGCCCGGCTCACGAGTGATAACATAATCAACCTTATGTTCATCTAGATAATTTCTTAAATTTTGAATCAAAGTGGATTTGCCAGAGCCTTCTCCACCTTCAAATGTTACAAATTTTCCCATATTTTTATTTTATCATAAAATAAAATTTACTCAAAACATTTTGTTTAAATAAATTTTAAACAAAAAAAATAGCAAAACAAATATTTTGCTATTTTAATCATATTTAAAAACAAACAATTATATTTCGATTTTTAAAACTTTATAAACTGCAATTCCTGCTGGAGTTTCAACTTGCACTTTGGCACCAACTTTTTGTCCCAAAATTGCCTTGCCAAGTGGGCTCTGATTGCTTATTATTCCATTTGCAGGGTCGCTGTCTGTTGCACCCATAAGTGAATAAACAACTTCTTCATCAAAATCTTCATCATAAAGTGTAACCTTTGAGCCAACATTGACAACTTCTGTATTTAACATGTCTTTTGAAATAATTTTTGCATTTTTGATTCTGTTTTCAAGTTCCAAAATTTTAAGTTCAAGTTGTGCTTCTTTTATTTTTGCAGCGTCATATTCACTGTTTTCACTCAAATCTCCATAAGATTTTGCTTCGCCAATCATTTTTGCAACGTTAATTCTTTCTGTTGTTTTTAAATATTCAAGTTCTTTTTTTGTTTCTTCAAGTCCTTCTTGAGTTAAAAAAATATCTTCCATATCGTCTCCTTGTTAATTAAAAAAAATGCCAACAAATTCCCCCTGAATTTGCCAACTTCCTTATTTAGCAACAAAAATATACCATATACTGAGAATATTGTCAATCGTTTTTTTAAATTCGTTATATATTATGCAAAAATATCTTTATTATGTTAAAAGTATTTTGAATTTGCAAAAAACTATGTTAAAATGCCACTATGTTTAAAATGTGGGCAAAAGAATATGATGATAATCATAAAATAATAAAAAATCAGACATTTGAGTTTAAGCAAGACTTTGATGTCAGACATCTTTATGCATATATGACAGTTATTTGCAACGAGTTTAAAACGGAAACACCAATGGTGCTTACAAGCCACTATGTGACATTTAACAATTTTAACAAAGTAAAATTTTCAAAATCGGATTTTATTGATGGCGTGGGCTTTAAATTTTTGAGTGTTGAACTTATTGATTAAACTTGTGTTTTGATTGTTATCCATATAACAAATTAAAAAATTAACAAAAAATAACAAAATTTTCACGTTTTTTAAATAAAAAATTAAAAAAATCACAGATTTTTCTGTGATTTTTGTTTTTTCTTAGATTCTAAATTACTTGAGTTCAAGTTCCTTTTCTGCTTCTTTTGCTGCTTTTGCTTTTGCCTTTTGGTTTGCTTTTCTTGTTGCATTTGCTTTTACTCTTGCCAAAATTTTCTTTTCAGATTCAGAACCAACTACTTCAAACAACTTTGCTATTTCTTCTTCTTTGCCTTGTTTTTTAAATGCAAGATAAGTATGAAGTTGAACAGCAAGATTATTTTTTACTTCTGAATAATTTTCCAATGTGCAAATGTCAAAATAATTTTCCGGAACATTCTTTACACATTTTTTTACAAGATTAATTTTTGCATTTTCGCCTTTTGACTTGAAAGAAGGATTTTTTAATTCACCCAATTGAAGTTCTCTTGACTTTGCATATTCCTCTTTATTCATCTTTGATCTTTTTCTAATTTCATTTGGAACAACATACATTGTTCTACAATTCCAAAGATCATATGTTTTACCTGGAACATATCTTGCTTTTTCAGGATGTTTTTTAAGCATTTCATTTGCTGCTGTAGGAACATATTTAATCATATTTTCACTGTAAACTGCATTTTTGAACAATTGCTTATCTTTAATTTTGCTAACTATTTCATTTAAAGCAAAATCATCAAATCCATTGCTTTGTTCTGCTTCTGGTCTAAAACACAAATTCATTGCTCTTTTAAGTTGAGCAAGCAAAGTTGACTTTCTTGTGATAAGTTTGTTATTTTTGTCTTTTCCATATAATGTAACATTTTGTTTTAAAACATCACAATTTGCCCTGATAATTGCAGGATATTTAGCAAATATATCAATAATAGCATTGGTTCCAAGTAGATTTAATATGTCTGTTCTGTTGTTGTATTTTTCAAGAGCAAACTCTGGTTTATTTTTTAATGCAATTTCCACAATTTCTTGTTTTGAAATATTATTTGCTCTTTCAAGCAGTTTATCCAAATCAAAATCAGTCTCTTTTGTGCCAATGTAAATTACTTCTTTCATTTGATTATGGTCTAAATCTAATCTATCAACAATATATGATAGCATATATGGCTTTTTTTCAAGATTCTTTTTAAACTCTTTATAATCATTAAAAGCCAAAAGTCTTTTGCATTCTTTTTCTTGTTCTTCCACAGATAAATCTTCAAACTTCTTACTATCTGCAGCTTCTTTATTCTTTTTTCTTAAATTAAAGAAATCCTTAATAATACTCATAATAACCCTCTCTTACTTTTAAAGTATACTATATACAATGGTATTTGTCAATATGCAATTTAAAAAAATATTTACAATATTATATATATGCATAAATTCAGGCTTTTTACAAACAATAATAATATGATAAGTATTTTTGCATTTGTTGTTGTTATGTTTGGAAGTTTAAATTGGCTATGCATTGGTTTTTTTCAATATGACCTAGTGGCTGGACTTTTTGGATATCAAGGAAGTATTTTTTCAAGATTGGTTTATATTGTTGTTGGCATTGCTGCAATCTACCTGATTTTTGTAATTATCAAAAACAAAGGCAGACTTACCGTAAACAAACTTAAAAAAGAAGAACAACCAATAGTTGATAAAATGACAGACGAAAATGAAAAAATAGTAGAAAAAGATGAAAAAATCGCAAAAAATATGCTAAAAAATGAGAAAAAATAGTATCCCTTTCATATTTTTTTAAATATTCCAATTTTACGAAACAAAAAAAGATGACAAAATTTGTCATCATTTTTTAATCAAAACAATAGTGTTCAAAGATATATTTTAATTCTGATTGTGTCATTTTTTGCTTTAACACATTAGAAAGTTTTTCTGCAATCATACTGCCATTTCTTTTGCCAAGTGCCACACCATAATCATTTTTAAGAAGTGTTTCTATTGTCAAAACAGCAAGTTCTATTGCATACATTTTGTCTACATTAGATGGCTCTCCGCCTCTTTGAATATAGCCAAGTTTTACACTTCTATATTCTCTTTGTGTTTGTTCTTCCAAATACTTTGAAAGTTCTTCTATGTTAAACAAATTTTCTTGCACAATAATCAACGGACTTTTTACACCTTTCTCTGTTTTTTGATTAACTTTTTTCAAAATATCTTCAAACTCAACTTTTTCTGTTATACACATATCTGCATTTGAGATTATTGCTGTTTTGAGTGCAATATCGCTGCAGTGTCTTCCCATAACTTCGGCAATAAAGCCCCTGTCAAAAGCAGACATGGATTGTTTAATCTTTACAATGTCACAAACAGCATTTTGGCAGGCTGTGTCATAACCAAGTGACAAGTCAGTATAAGATAGATCATTGTCGATTGTCGCTGGAATACCAATCACGTTTATGCCGGCATTCATAAGGTCATAAGCACCACGCAAACTGCCATTTCCACCAACAACAATAACACAATCAAACTTTGCTTTGTTTAAATTTTCAAGTGCCTTTTTAAAGCCTTCTTCTTCCTGAAATTCTTTACAGCGTGAAGATTTTAAAATTGAGCCACCCATATTTTGAACTTGTCGCATTTGATTGTAATCAAGTTCTACAAAATCATTTTTAATAAGTCCTGCAAAACCATACATACTTCCAACAATTTCTATATCATTCTTTTTGCAAAGTTTAGCAATCGCTTTGATATAAGCGTTCATACCACTGCTGTCACCACCACTAGTGAGTACTAAAATTCTTTTCTTGTTTTCTATCATATTTTCTCCATTATACAAGTTTTATATCATTTTCCGGCAAAATTGTTTGCAATTCATATAAAAGCAAATTATTTACCAAAATACCATGTTTATATTGATATGTTTGATTCTTTTGTGTGCATCTTAGTCTGCATTCAGTCTCGCCTGTATATGCGTCTAAAATGTTCATAACTTTTTGCATAAGTTCTTTGTTAGAACAATTTAGTTTAAGCCACAAAACCTTTGGTTTTTCTTCCATAATTTCAGTTTTTTGGTTATTTTGTTCCTGCTTGGTTTCATCTACACTTTTAACATCGTCAAGAATAATTATTGGACTATCACCAACTCTTATTGAAACTTTGCCACTGAAGATTGCAATTTGGTCAACTTCTAACATATGTTTTAAGTTTTTGTATTGATTTGGGAAAACCATACAATCAACTTCACCATACAAATCTTCAATTTTGACAATACCCATTTCCTTGTTGTCACGTTTTGTAAACATTTTTCTATTTTCTGTTATTATTCCACCAAATGTAACACTCATTCCATCAGTGATATCGCCATAGTCTTCATCTTCTTCGGTTTCCATTTCTTCACTATCTTCATCTGTCTTCTTTATCATTGAACTATTGAAGTTGAATTCAGAAAACTGTTTCCAGTACTTATCAAGCGGATGACCTGAAACATAGACACCAACAAACTCTTTTTCCTTTTTAAGCTTTTCGGTTTCTATAAATTCCGGTATGTCAGGATAATCAACGCTGGTCAAAGTTTGTTCGTTTTTAAGAAGAGTATCAAACATACTTATCTGTCCGTTTGAACTTGATTTTCTGTCTTTTGAAGTTCTTTCAAGCACAAGTTCAAAAACTGCCATAAGCTGTGTTCTGCGCTTTCCAAAACAATCGAGTGCACCACTAAAAATCAAACTTTCAAGTCCTTTTCTGTTCAAACCGTATTTATTCATTCTTGAAACTAAATCAACAAGGTCCTTAAACTCACCATTTTGTTCTCTTTCTGCAATAATCTGTTCACTGATTGAATAGCCCATATTTTTAAGTGCAGCAAGTCCATGTCTGATTGCACCATTTTCAATGCTGAAAAGTGATTGTGATTTATTTATGTCTGGTGGCAAAACATCTATGCCAGTGTTTCTTGCATACATAATATACTTTTTAAGGTCATCTGGCTTTGAAAGTCTGTTGTTTAAAACAGAAGTCAAAACTCAACTTTGTAATAAGTTTTAAGGTATGCGGTTTGATATGTCAAAAATGCATATGCTGCAGCGTGTGATTTGTTAAACGCATAAGAACCAAACTTGATCATCACATCAAATATTTTATTAGCAAGTTCTTCGCTTGCACCACGTTTAACAGCACCATCAATATCAACTTGTCTTCCATGATCTTCTCCGTGCAAACCGTTGATGAACACAACTCTTTCTTTCATTAGTTCTGCCATCTTCTTTTTGCCCATATATTTTCTGACAGTATCGGCTCTGCCAAGAGTGTATCCAGCCATTGCCTGAACAATCTGCATGACTTGCTCTTGATAGACAATAACACCATATGTTGGCTTTAAAATTGGCTCCAAACATGGCAAATCATATTTAATTTTGTCTGGATTGTGCTTGTTTTCCACATAAGTTGGACAGAAATCCATTGGTCCTGGACGATATAATGAAATACCTGCAATAATATCTTCCAAACAGTCAGGCTTAAGTTCTCTTAAGAACTTT
>JAFYCH010000039.1 GCA_017539765.1 Clostridia bacterium | reverse complement strand
TATGCTCTTTTGTACCATAACCTTTATGCTTAGCAAAATTATATTCTGGATATTCTTTATCTAGTTTTTGCATCAAATGGCCTCTGTGAACTTTTGCAAGTATTGACGCTGCTGCAATTGAATAACTTGTGGCATCACCTTTGATTATTGCAACTTGCAAAATATCTGTATCAAGATTTTGAACAGCATCAACAAGCACCATTTTTGGCTTTTTTGAAAGATTTTCTATGCAGTTTTTCATGCCAAGTTTTGTTGCTTCCAAAATGTTTATGTCATCAATAACTTTTTCACTTATTTCTTCAATTCTGTAATCAATGGCTGTCTCTTTTATCTTTTCAAAGAGTTCTTCTCTTTGTTTTTCAGAAAGTTTTTTGCTATCATTTATTCCATACAAAATTTTATCATCAAGTGGCATAATACAACTTGCAACCACAACTGGTCCTGCAAGCGGCCCACGTCCTGCTTCATCTATTCCACAAAACAAACCATATTTTGCGTACATATTTTTGTCATATTCAAAAAGTTTTTCAGTTTTTTCTTTTGTCGTTTCTCTCATATTTTTCCTTTATTTGCTTATTCTTTTGTCAAGAGTAATTTTTCCAAGTCTACCCTTTCTAAAATCGTCCAAAATTCCTATTGCTCCACGCTCATAGTCAATTTCTCTGCCACGAGAAATAAAACCACGTTTTTTGCAAATATTTTCAAATATTTCGAGTGCTTCTTGGTCTTCTTCGACGTTTATGGAATATCTCGCCTCAAGTAGCGACTTGTCAAGTTTTACCATGTCTTTTATAAATTCCAAACCAAGTGTTGCAATATCTAAAACTTCATTTTTTATAGAGCCAATATATGCAAGTTTTGTGCCAATTTGTTCATCTGAAATATCAGGCCATAAGGTTCCTGGAGTGTCAAGCAAATTTATGTTGTCATCAATGGCAACCCATTGTTTGCCACGTGTCACACCAGGTTTGTCACCGGTCACAGTTTTACCCTTGCTTGCCAAATTGTTAATAAGAGTGCTTTTGCCAGAATTTGGGACGCCAATAACCATTGCACGGAATGGAATATTTAGCCCCTTTCTTTTGTTCCACTCTGTCTTTTTTGAAAGCATATCTTTCATAATTGATTTTATAACCTTTGCACTGCCAGAAACAGTACTGTTTACTGTAACGCAAGCAGCGTTTTCCTTTTTGGCAAAATATCTTTTCCAATAATCAGTTTCTGCATCATTTGATAAATCACATTTTGACAAAACATAGATAACTGGTCTTCTGCTCGCAATTCTGTCAAAACTTGGATTTAGGCAAGAAAAAGGTGCTCTGCTGTCCAGAACATAAATAATCAAATCAACATTTTTAAGTTCTTTTTCCATTGTCTCAAGTGCATTTTTCATGTGACCTGGAAACCAGTTTATTTTCATATTTTCTCTCCTTTTTATTTTATATAATAAAATAAGATTTAACTTATGCTTTGTTTGAATGTGAAATTTCTACAGTTTCTACTGCATCAATCTTGCTGGCTTCTTCCTTTGATTCGCTGTTAGAAACACTTTTATTTTTTCTTTTAAAAATCAAATCTAATATTGGTGTTTCTTTTTTAAGAATACAATAATAAACAAGACATGTTATTGTACATACCAATGAAATTATTGAAAGAATCATTGAAATATAAGCCCCAATAATCGACTGATAAACCACGTATAATAAATAATTTGTAATATAAGAAATTCTTAAAACAAGTTGTTTATCTTGCCAACTTCCATATCCAGCAGCAAGAAGAGCAACTAATGGCATCAAATCCAATGCATCTTGCCATGTGAGTATTGTTGATACAATAAAGCCAATTTCAAAAACAAGCAGCCATAGATAATTTGGTTTAATTTTCTTTAATGCATATATCATAAATATAGCAGTTCTTATTGCTGCAACAAAGCAAATAGTCATACTTGCAATTCTGTTAAAAGCAAGATACATAATTGCATTAAGCACATTATTTATGGTGTATATCAGCATCATTTTCCATTTTTGTTTTTGAAAAATTGCCCAAATAGACAAAACTGCTGTCAAAACTTGAAATATAATTTGTGTAAAAGTCATAATTCTTCCTAATTTTCATCATTGTATTTTTTATACAAATCAGGTCTGCGTTCTTTTGTAATTTTTAAACTTTGCTCTTTTTTCCACTTTTCAATTTCTTTATGATTGCCATTTGTAAGCACTTCTGGAACCACAAGTCCTTCGTACTCTCTTGGTTTTGTGTATTGTGGATATTCAAGCAGACCATTTGAAAAACTTTCTTCGTCGGTGCTTCCTTCACTCAAAACTCCGTCAACATACCTACTGACAGCGTCAACAAGTACCATTGCAGGAAGTTCTCCGCCAGTAAGTACATAGTCACCAATGCTTATTTCTTCCATATCAAAATGGTCAATTACTCTTTGGTCAATACCTTCATAGTGACCACAAACAATAATGATATGTTCACATTTTGCAAGTTCTACTACAACATTTTGTTTAAGCAGTTTTCCTTTTGGTGACATATAAACAATTTTTGCTCCATCCGTTTTGACTGAATTTATTGCATCAAAAAGTGGTTGACAAGTCATAACCATACCTGCACCACCGCCAAAAGGTGTATCATCAACTTTTTTGTGTTTGTCTTTGCTAAAGTCTCTTATGTTTTGTATATTTATTTGAAGCAAATTATTTTTTTGTGCTCTTTCCAAAATGCTGTGATTAAGAGTCTCAAACATTTCTGGAAACAATGTTAGAATATCAATTTTCATAGCCT
>JAFYCH010000038.1 GCA_017539765.1 Clostridia bacterium | reverse complement strand
TTTTTTTTCTCTTTTGTTTTCATAACTATATTATATCTTATTTTTTTGTTTTTGTATAGTTTTTAGTAAATCTCACTTTAATTTTGTATCACAATTTTTTGTGGAACATCATAGTATAGAATATACGGGAGAAAAAGGAGGTAATATTATGTCATTTTTTTCAAGCAATAGGGCAGATAGATGTCCCGGACCTATTGTAGGCAATCCACTCAATGGTTTGTGTGAGAGAGTATGTATTCAAACAAAAAAAGTGTTTGACAGCTGCATCAATCAATTTCAGGCACAAAATGTTAATATCACAGTTGATACAGATACATACAATCCGGAAAACCCAACATTCCCACTCACCTTTGTTGGTTGTCAAAGCACAGGCGAAGCTGCAACAACAGATAATTTAACCATAACCAGATTTGATGACAGACCAAACTTTGCAAGAGTTTCTGTTGATGTAAATATCCCAATAACCATAAGTTACACAGATGCTAATGGCGTGGCAGGAACAGCAACAGGTTTTTTGACAGTAAGCGAAGATGTCGTTATGTGTGTGCCTCAGGCATCCATCATTCCATTTACAATTGAAGCATTTGGAAATGCAATTTGCAACGATGGTGAGTTTGTTGGCAACAATACTTTTGAGGTTTCAGCTTGCACAACTGTCATTTTGAGAGTTGTTGTTGAAGCCGAACTTCTTGTTCCAAGTTATGGCTATTGTCAAATTCCACCTTGTCAAGAATATTCAAACAATGTTTGTCAAGGCACATTTAATTTGCCACTATACCCAACAGCAGGGTAAATTAAAATAAAACAAAAAGAAGTCCGATGTGGGCTTCTTTTTAAAAATTCTATGTTTTATTGCTGTTTTTTTACTCAAAAATTACATATTTTTAACAATTTTTTATATTTTTGGTTCAAAGCCTTCAAATATCACATTGTCTGTGTACTGAACTGCTTTAAGGTATTCTTCTTGATTTCTTACTGTCCAAGTAAGCAATGGTTTTTCAAGTTTTTTTGTAAATCTGTTTGGCAAATTTTTTATGTCATAGCTTACAAAGTCAAAATGAGCAAGTTTGTTTGTAGCAAGACGCCTTAGGAAAGATTTTTTGAATAAGCCAAGTTTTACGCCCTTAAAGTAGCTTGAAAGTTGACCACGCCAAATTTTTGGTGCATTTTGATAAAACCATGCAAGTGTGTAAGGGTTGAAACTTTGAATTGCATATTGACCTTTGTAGTTTATCAAAAGTTCCAAAACTCTTTTTTCAAGTTCGCCAATTTTTTCTTGTGCCTTAATTTCAATAAGCAATGGTGTTCTTCCATCAACAAATTTAAGTGTTTCTTCAAGTGTAGGAATTTTTTCTTTTGTGTTCAAAAGGGTAGTTGTTTCAAATTCTTCTTTTGTAAGATTTTGAATATATCTATCTTTTCCGGTCATTCTGCTCATTTTGCTGTCGTGGAAAATAACAGGTGTTCCATCTTCAATAGGGTTGACGTCAAGTTCAATTGCATAGCCTTTTTCTATTGCTTTTTCAAAAGCGCCCAAGCTGTTCTCTGGGCTTTCTTTGTCCCAAAGACCTCTGTGAGCAATCATTTTGTTTGTCAAAAAGCAGTCAAATATATCATCATCTTCATTGTGTCCAAAGAAGTATTCTTTTTGAATAGGTTGCTCCAAATTAACAATTTTACTTTTCTTGTCAGTTTTTTTTGTCTTAGGCTTTTTGGTCTCTTTATTCTTACTTTTTTTGCTTTCGTTTTTGGTTTCTTTATTCTTTACTTTCTTTTCTTTTTTTTCGCTTTTCATATACATTATTTTATCACAAAAAAAATATTCTAGCAATAAAAATTATTTAAGAAAATAATC
>JAFYCH010000037.1 GCA_017539765.1 Clostridia bacterium | reverse complement strand
TTGGTATATTTCTTATAAGAGTATCAATTTTGTTTGTAAAAAGTAATGCTGGTCTAAGTTTAACTCCTTCCTCTTCATAAAAGGTTAAGTTAGAGCAGAAGTTAATAAGTTGAGCCATCAATTTTTGCGGGAAATTAGGGAATTCGTTTTCAACAAATTCTATAACATTATTTTTTCCATCATCGAAAAATATATTATTTATCATGCCAATCATCCCCCTGTTGATTTTATTGTATAACAAAAATTTATAATATGCAAGAGTAAAATTTATATTTATTCATTTTTTTGTATAAAGCTCGTTAAATATACCGTAATTTTATAATTTGGACAATATTATCAAACGTATGTTCGTTTAAATAATCAATTTTTTGCATATTTTCAGAGTTTTATGCATAGGAATTGTACATAATATTTTTGTATTCTACATAATACGACACAATCATTCAAAATATACTATGTAAAAAAAATAGTAAATATACTATAATGGTTATTTACATAAAAAAAAGCAAACCTGTAGGTTTGCCTTTAAAAATTAAATGTTTTAGTCTTTGTTTATAAGTATTTCACCATCTTCGACATAATCATAATTGTCTCTTGTATAATCTGTTACATAATCTTCGTAGTTGTTTGAAATGTCGTCATATTCATTTTTAAGGTCATCATATTGTTGTTTTGTTGTAGCAAGTTCAGAATCTAGTTTCGCACTTTTGTTTTTAAGTTGAGCCATTGTTATATATTGACTTAAGAGTACAAGAAGGACAATTGCCATAAGTACCACAATAGAAACTTTTATCAAATTTGAAATATACTTTTGTTTTTCCATAATACCTACTTAAAAATTTTTTTGTATAGTTTGGTCTTTTTGACCTTGTAAAAAATCCTTACAAACAAATTATATATCAGTTTTAAAAATTTTTCAACTAAATTATTTATCGAAATTTGTTCAATAAATATTCCCAAACAAAAAGAGAGTAGTTTAAACAGCCTAAATTCACCATAACAGAACGTTGTTTCTGCATACAAAAAAACAAATGTAGATACTATGCAAAACAAAACATCGGTCAATATCACAACCACTTTGTTTTGTTTTACTGTTTTGCACATTAGGTTTTTTATGGTCAGCAGAATTCCACAAGTTATTCCAAAATAGAGCATAACTAGAAGCATTTTAAACTGGAGTAGTGTTTCGTATAGCATCAGCCAAATACTCTCTTAAAAAAGTTTTCTTTTTGTTTTTTGCCAGCAAACTTTATTTGGTGAATTTCACCTTCTGCTTCCAAAATGCCACTGTCAACGTCAAGTTTGCTTACAGACAGTTTACTGCCAGTTACACTCAAAATTTGCCCTTCAAGAACTGCACTTATTTCGTTTTCTGTGCTAGAATTCACCTTTGATATTCCTGTTATCAAAACAGAGTTCTGATTGGTTATTACAATTTTTGATGACTTGCTCATTTTTTCATTTTCTGTCTTTTTTAAGCTGTTTTTTATTTCTTCCATTTTACCCCTAAAATAATTTATGATAAAATGTTCGTCAAAATGCCAAATCGGTTTTTTTGTTAAAAATATAGCAAATTTTAACAAAGAAAGCGTTTTTTTTACACTTTTTTTATTCTCTGAAAAATTATAGTATAAATTATACTATTTTTGGAGATTTTTATGAGAGAAATTTATGAAACAAAAAAAGGCATTTTGTTGCTTAATATACTTAAATATATATTATTTTTTGGTATATTATATCTATTCAATATTGGCGGAATAAACGGGAATATTTTTCCTTTTGCCTTTGGCTTTTTTGTTGCCCTTTGTTGGTGCGAGCAAAATGTTTTTGTGATGAGTTTATTTTATGTTTGTGCCGCTCTTTGTGCAACTTTTTCTGTTACAAGTTTGCTTCAAAGCACGTTTTGTTGTCTGGTTATAATAATAACATATTTTATTCACAAAAAGACTCATCACAGAATACCAATGTCGCTTATAGGAGTGTATGCAGTTTTAAGCCAAACGATGTATTTGTTTTATAGTCTAGTTAGTATTGAACAAGTTGTTCCAAGCCTAGTTTATTTGGTTTTGGGTGTACTTTTTATGTATGCTTGCATTGGCATTTTTAAACTTTTGCTTGTAAAAGGTGTAGGACTTAAACTTACCATAGATGAGTGTATTTGTGTAGGCACTTTTTTTGTGGCACTTAGTGCAGGACTTAGTGCTGTAAATTTGTTTGGTTTTTCTGTTTTAAGCGTTGTTTGTGTGTTCTTTATTTTACTTTCAACTTTTGTTTACTTAAAGTCATCAATTCCACTTGTGATTGCAATTTGTTTTGGGCTTGGTTGTGCGCTTAACACAGGCAACATAACTTTAATGGCTGTGTTTGTCACACTTGCACTTTGTTCAGTCTCCTTCAAGTCAACAAGCAAATATTTCAGCATTATGGCAATTATTATTGGTGATGTGGTCTTGGGGCTATATTTTAATGCATATGGCACTTATGATTACAAAATCTTGGTTTCGACTGTTTTGGGAGAAATTCTTTTTATGTGCATTTCAAACGGTACGCTTTCATATCTTAAAGTTATTTTTGGAGAAAAAAGTAGCACTGCAGCACTACGCAATATGGTCAACAAAAGCAGAGACAATCTTTGTAAAAAAATGTATAGTTTAAGCGAAGTGTTTGATGAGATGGATAGGTCTTTCAAAAGCACAATCAAGGGTGTGCTTCCTGCAAGCGAAGCAAAACAGATGCTCAAAGAAGAGTTTATGAACAAAGTTTGCTACGATTGTCCAGAAAAGCATAGATGCTATAGGGTACTGTTAAAGGAAACAAACGAGACAATTGATTCAATCATTTCGGCAGGGCTTGATAGGGGAAAGGTTACACTTTTGGACATACCACCATTTTTAAGCACTCGTTGCAACAAAACAAGTATAATTCTTTCAACAATCAATCAACTTGTTGCAGGCTACAAGCAATATACATATTGTGCAAGCAGTATAGACACCAGCAAGGCACTTGTTGCGGAAGAGTTTAAAGGTGTTTCAAGACTACTTTTAAAACTTGCAGATCAAACAAAAGAACTTGTAAGTTTTAACGAAGAGTTTGAAAATAAAATTATTGACGAACTCAACTATATAAACATTGTTGCAAGTGAAGTTTATGTCACCAGCAAGGACAAAAATCTTGTTTCTTGCGTTTTAACCATAAGAAATGAAGATTTAGATAATCCGAAATTGATTGCGTTATTAAACAGAAATTTTGGCACAAAGATGCAACTTTTCTCGTCAGAACCAGCAACAATTCAAGGCTTTGTTGTCTGCACATTTACGCCAGCACCAAAATACGAATGTATTTTCGGAAGCAGTGGTATACAAAAATTTGGCAACTCGGTCAGTGGCGATAGTTACTCTTTTACAAGGCTAAACTCAAACAAAATTTTGCTTGCAATTTGTGATGGCATGGGTAGTGGAGAGAGTGCACAAAAAATGAGCGATACGACAATTTCACTCATAGAAAATTTTTACAAGGCAGAGTTTGATGATGAGACAATAATGTCAAGTGTCAACAAACTGCTTTCTATGCAAATGGTAGATGGCTATTCTGCACTTGATGTTTGTGTTTTGGATCTCTCTAATTGTTTTGCAGATTTCATAAAAGTTGGTGCACCAGCAAGTTTTGTTAAGCACGCAGAAAACACGGAAGTTATAAGTGGCAGTGGGGCACTTCCAATTGGCATTTTGGAAGATATGAAGCTAAGCACAGACGGAAAGGCGTTTAGTGAAAACGACATAATTGTTTTGTGTAGTGATGGCGTAATTGATGCTTTTGATGATGACGAAAAATTAAAAAATTTCATAAACAATTTGTCAACCACCAATCCACAAGAGATAGCAGATATGATTGTAGGTGAGGCAATCAAACTTAATTCAAACGAACCAAAAGATGATATGACAGTTTTGTGTACACGAATTTTTGTGAATATATAAATCCAAATAAAACATATGTTCTAGTTGCGATTAAAATTGTTTGCTTATTTTTAATAAAACTTATATAATAAGTAAGTATGTTTATCTCAGGCAAAATTCAATCTGTAGTTTATAGAAATGAAGATAACAATTATTCAGTTGTCAAAATCTCCAGTGGTGGAGAAGTTTTGACATGCGTAGGAAAATTTCCTAGTGCCAATGTTGGTGAAAGAGTAGAGATAGATGGCACCATAACAAAAAATGAAAAGTATGGTGAACAAATTTCTGTAAACACAATAAAAATTTTGCCACCAAATGATGAAGAAGGCATAATTAAATATCTTTCTAGTTCACTTTTTAAGGGTATTGGACCTACAACAGCAAAAAAGATTGTAGATAGGTTTGGCAAAGATACTTTAACCATTTTGGACCTTAATCCGTTACAACTTGCTGAAGTTAAGGGAATAAGCAAGGAAAAAGCACTTGGTTATGCAGTTTGTTACAGAGAAGCAAAAGAGTACGAAAAGACAATTATGTTTTTGGCAAATTATAACATAGGCACAAATCTTGCCATAAAAATTCACAACAAATATCTTGACCAAACAGAACAAGTGCTCAAAACAAATCCATACAAACTTGTTGAAGATATTGATGGCATTGGTTTTATGTCAGCCGACAAAATTGCTCAAAAAATCGGTCTTCCTGCAAATAGTATTTTCAGATTTAGGGCAGGACTGCTTTATGCACTTAAACAAAACAGCGAAAGAAGTGGAAACACATACATCAAAAAACAAGACTTGATAGAGCAGGTTTTGGAACTTTTGAAAGTTCAAGAAGAAGATGGATTGGATAAAATTGACACAGTGTTAAGTCAATTTGCAACCGAGTGCATAGTCAAAGAGTTTGTGCAAGATGATGAGCAGTGTGTTATGCTTACAAGTTTATATTTCATGGAGCAAAGCGTAGCACAAAAATTGCTTAGACTTAAAAATGAATATGAAAAAACACCACTTGACATAAGTTTGGATATTGCAGATTACGAACTTTCAAATGGCATAAAACTCCATCAGCATCAAAGAGAGGCTGTTGAAATTGCAGTCAATAATGGTGTAAGCGTAATTACAGGTGGACCAGGTACAGGAAAAACCACAATTGTTAAATGTGTGCTTACTTGCCTAAAAAAGCAGGGCAAAAAGTGCATTCTGCTTGCTCCAACTGGCAGAGCATCAAAAAGGTTGAGTGATAGCACTGGCGAAGAAGCAAGCACAATTCACAGAGCACTTGACCTAGACTTTAAAAATGGCGAAGGTATATTTTTTGCCAAAAACGAACAGAACCCACTTCCGTATGACGTAGTCATTGTTGACGAGGTCAGCATGGTCGACAGTCAACTTATGTTCAATCTTCTTAAGGCAATCAAACACAATGCACAACTCATTTTGGTAGGTGACAAGGACCAACTTCCAAGTGTGGGTGCAGGCAATGTGCTGAGTGATATTTTGCAAAGTGGAGTTATTGAAGTAAAAGAACTTACAGAAATATACAGACAAGATGCACAAAGTTACATCATCACAAATGCACATGCCATAAACGACGGCAAAATGCCAAAACTAGACAACAGTTCAAAAGACTTCTTTTTTGAAAACAAGCCTGATGCAACAGAGATGCTACACACCATAATCAGCTTGGTTACAATAAGACTTCCGCACTATATGAAGACCGAAGCAAGCAAAATTCAGGTTCTTGCACCACTCAAGGCAGGTATTTGTGGGGTGGATAACCTTAACAAAGAACTTCAAAAGATGATAAATCCTGCAAAGCCAAACAGTTTGGAAATTCAAACCGAGTGTGTTATATATAGAACTGGCGACAAAGTTATGCAAACGGTTAACAACTATGAACAAACTTGGGAAAGAATGACAAAAGAAGGTTATATGGAATATGGCCAGGGTGTATTCAATGGCGACAGCGGAGTGATCGAAAGCATTTCGGTTCACACTGGAGAAATAACTGTTTTGTTTGAAGATGGCAGAAGGGCAATATATGCACGAGAGAATATTTTTGAACTTATGCTTTCTTATGCCATAACAATTCACAAAAGCCAGGGCAGTGAGTTTGACATTGTTGTTATTCCAGTCATCAGTGGCTCTGGTATGATTTTGACAAGAAATTTGCTTTACACAGCTGTAACCAGAGCAAAAAAAATGGTAGTTCTTGTCGGAACAAAACAAAACATTGCCAGAATGGTTCACAACAACTACACCATAAAAAGATATTCAATGCTTAAACAATTTTTGATAACCGAACAAGAAAAATATAAACTTCTTTTTGAATAGGCAAGAATAAGGTTGATATATTTGGTTTTAATATAATTTTAGTGTAAAATAAAAAAGGAGATGCAAAATGAAAAATAAAAAACCAAAAGCATTTTTGATTTATAAACTAGTAGGGTTTTGTTTGCTTGCTGTAAGTATTACGCTTCTTGTTTTGAGTTTTATTGTTGAAAGCGAGTGGAAGGGTCATGCACCACACCCAGCATTGATGATACCTGGTGTGTTTTTGCTTGCGCTATCAACAGGGTTAATAATAAGGGGATTTGCACCAGAATTGTCTAAAATCGCTCTTAACAATGCAAGATACATTCAACAAGAAACAAGAGACACTCAAAAAGACATTGCAGACACCACGGAAGACATTTCTCATGATGCAATAAAAAATACTGCGAGGGCAGTAAAGGAAGGATTAAAAGATTATACGTCTTGCAAGCATTGTGGAAAGCAAATTGATGTTGATTCAACATTTTGCAAACATTGTGGCAAAGAACAATAAAATCAAAAATTTAATAAAAATTAAAAAAAATGATAGAAAAACTATCATTTTTTTGTTTATTTTAATCAATTTTTTTATTATCGCAAATATTTTGAGTATTTCTTTCTTCAAAAGAATTTATTTGTTCCTTTATAAGTTCTGTGAGTTTTTGTTGTGATTCGGTAAGTTTTCTTGTCTTTTCAAGGTGATCCAAAATATATATTGTGTCATTTATTGTTCTTTGTTGTTTTTCCATTTTGCAACCGACCATGTCAGATAAGTTATCAAGACGGTCTGCAAGTTTTATGGTTAGGGCATAACTTGTCATGTGTTCCATTTTTTCTGCAAGATATTGCGCTTTGCCAATATAGTGACATGCATATTTTGCTGTTGTAAGTTCAAGCACCAAACTTGCAACATATTCGCCAAAGTGGTCTGCAATCTCTTTATAACTTGTATATGTGTCTTCTAGTGTGTCATGAAGCAAAGCGGCGGCAAATAAGATTTTTCTGTTTTTACTAAATTTTCCTTTATAGTCATCAACAATTTTTGCCACTCTCATTGGGTGGTTTATATAATCACTGCCGTCATCTCTTTTTTGGCCTTTATGTTTTTCTTTTGCAAATTCTAAAACTTCTTTAAGATCAAAAGGCTTTTCAACATAAATTTTCGTCATAATTTTCTCCTACTTAATTTTATATCAATGTTTTTGTATTGTCAATATTAAAAAATCAAAAAAACCATAAATTACATGGTTTTTTCTTTAATTATTTTCTAGCACTTAAAATATTTTTCTTAAAATTTTAACATTATATGTTTTTTCTTGTTGATATAAGATTTTTAATAACATTTATTAAAAATATTTTCAAACTGCATAATCTTTGGTATAATACGTATATGAAATATTTAATAGTAGTGGGTATATTTTTAGTTTTGCTTGTTGCAATGTTGATTTTTTCAATAACAAGTTACAGCAGAATGGTTAAAACATACAAAAAATATGACAATGAGTTCGTTTATTGCAATTTAAATGGTTTGCAATTTACAAGTTATGCCATCGGTGCACTTAAATTAAAGACAAGAATATATTTGATTGACAAAGAACTTGATGAATGTTACTTGCCTAAAAAAGACATCGTTTGTATTTCAAAACATACAGCCGAAACAAGTAGTGTTTCAAGTATTTGTATTGCTGCACATGAACTTGGTCATGCTGTTCAAAACAAAAAACAGACTTGGCTTTTTGAAGTTCAAAGTGCAGTTTCACTTTTGAGCAGAATTGGTTTATTTTTCTTTCCTTTTTTGATTATTGCTGGCGTTGTTTTGTTATTTGTTCCAGGAAAGTTAGAGTTAGGTTACACATTACTTATTATTGCGGTTGCAATAATGCTTTTGGCATTTTTCCTTAAGATAATAACCATACCAATGGAAATGCAAGCAAGCAAAATTGCATATAATTTTTTAAAAGAGAATAATGTTTTGATAGGGGACGAACTTAAGCATGCAAAAAAGGTACTCAATGCTGCGATTGGCACATATATTGCAAGTTTGTTTGTTCCAATAATAAAGTTTTTTAGAGCTATTGGTAGAATGTTTAGGAGATAATTATGCAATATTATGAGTTTTATATAATGGGTATTATTTTGCTACCAGCAATTATATTGTCTATTGTCGCAGAGGCAAAAGTCAAAATGGCATACAAACAAAATATGGAAGTGCTTTCTCAAAAAGGAATAACTGCCCATGAAGTTGCAGAAACCATTTTGGAAAAGAAGGGCATAAATGAAGTTGCTGTTACAAAAGTTGGTGGAGAACTTACTGACTATTACAGCGACAAAGAAAAGACAGTTGCTCTTAGCAGTGATATTTTTAGCAGCACAAGTGTTGCGGCAATTGGAATAGCCATGCACGAAGTTGGCCATGCAATTCAGTATCACGAAGGATACAAACCAGTTGCGTTCCGAAATCTTATGGTTAAAGTTTGCAATTTGTCAAACAAAATTTTATGGCCACTTGTGGTTATTGGACTTCTTTTTAACTTGGCAGTTGTTGGTGGAGGAGTATTCGGAGAAATTTGTCTTTGGTCAGGAATTGGATTTTTTGGATTGGCTGCTATTTTTAATCTTGTAACTTTACCAGTTGAGTTTGATGCATCAAACAGGGCAAAGAGTATTATTCAAAAAGAGAGCCTTCTTACAAAAGAA
>JAFYCH010000036.1 GCA_017539765.1 Clostridia bacterium | reverse complement strand
TTAAAAAAGACGAAGATTGTATAAATCCGCTCAAAGAGCTTTCTGACAGCAAACTACTTGCAATCATGACAGAGCACGAAAAGCAAAAATACATATTAGACCTTTCGGAAAGATATATTTCTGCAAGAAACGACTACTACAAATCAAAACGAGCCTATATGTAAAATTTTTTTTAAAACAAATAGAGTTGTTTGCAATTCTATTTTATTTTTTGATATAATAAAATAGTTAGGAGATATATGAAGTTTAAGTATTACACAGATATGTTTGCAAAAATGCTAGATTTCAAAGGTGAAAGCAAACTTGGAGAATATTGGTTTTGTGTGCTATACAACATAATTTTTAGCACACTTATTTCACTTGTTGGCTTGCCTTTTGTGAAAGACTGGAATTTGTTTATGATTCTTTGTGACTCACTTGCTGGCATTTATTATGTTATTGTCTTTTTACCAATGCTTGCTTTGACTATAAGAAGACTGCACGATGCAAATCATTCTGGTCTGGCAATACTTTTTATACTCATTCCAATTGTTGGTTTAATTATTTTGCTTGTTTATCTTGTAACACCATCAGCACAAAAAACTGATGCATTTAATGGCTTCAAAAATGAAGTTTTAGATATTGGCAAAGAAAATGAATATCCTTTTCAGGATCAAATAGATAAGGAAGACAATTATGCAATTGCAAAACAACCAGAAGACAAACATGCTGAAGATTTAGAAAAACCGCAAGAAAAGCAACCTGAAATAAAAGATAACATTTTTCTAGAAGAGTCAAAAGCAGAAGGACAACAAGATATTGAAGAGCAGAGCAAAGCATCAAAACCAAGACAAAGAAAGAGCAAAAGTTCTGCGTCTGCAAAAGAAAAACCACTTACAAGAAGTCAAAAAGTTGCAGAACTTCAGCGAAAGCAACAAAATGGCGAAATTACAGCAGAAGAATATCACAAACAAGTGATGGAAATATTAAAGCATTAAACATTTAGAAGTGCTTTGCACTTCTATTTTTGTATTGGAGTACTATGGAAAAGAAATTATTAGGACTATATGTACATATACCTTTTTGTGAAAGAAAGTGTGATTATTGCAACTTTGTTTCTTTTTGCATGTCAGACAGTAAAAAAACTGAGTATGTTTCTGCTTTAATCAAAGAAATCGAACTGCAAGCCAAATTATATGCTGATTATTCTGTAGATACAATCTTTATTGGTGGAGGCACACCAACCACACTTCCAGCAGGCGAAATATCAAAGATACTATTTGCCATAAAACAAAACTTTGATGTCCAAAAAAACTGTGAAATTTCAATAGAGTGTAATCCAAATTCACTTACATTGGAAAAACTTAAAGAATATAAAGATGTAGGTATAACAAGGCTTTCTGTAGGTCTTCAGGCATACAATAACAGATTGCTGAAACTTATTGGCAGATTGCACAACAAAAAGCAGTTTAATTACGCTATAAAAAATGCAAAAGCTTGTGGCTTTGAAAACATAAATGTAGACTTAATTTTAGGCTTGCCTACACAAAAAATGCACCACATAAAAAAGGAACTCAAACAATTAACAAAACTTGGCATAAAACAT
>JAFYCH010000035.1 GCA_017539765.1 Clostridia bacterium | reverse complement strand
GAAGCAGTGACCAAGTCTCTAATGCAGAACTAAATGCATTTGCTACGCAGATTGCAATTTTTGCAGAAAATGGAAAAGCAAATTTAGATAAAAATGTTTGCAAAAAAGTTCTAAACAGAAATAAAAAAGATTTAAACAAAATTAAACTTCTTGCTGAAAAGTATAAAAATAACAGATTGCTTTTAGAACAGAAAGTAAACAAAGTTATCAAAAAGAACAACAAGTTTACAAAACCATGGTGTGAAGTTTATAACAAATGTGCAGCAAAGTTTAGAGATTTTTATCTTCAAGCACATAGTATAAACTAAGATATTATTGTTCCTGAATATGATGAATTTGGTCTTAACCCTCAAGGGCTTCAAAATATGGTTGCAAATCATGTTGACAAGTCATTGGTTGTTAGACAAAGAGCATTTGATCCACAAACAATTTCGGAAGACAGAATAAGTGCAGAAATAAGAAGACAAAGAGAAAGTATACCAAACAGAAACAAAACTTATAATAAGGAAAACGATATGTCTAGATAATTCAAAAAGAACTCAATTTCGAGTTCTTTTTTTATATTTAATTACAATTTTATTTAATATTTTTTTTTGCTTATGGAAATTGTTGTTGCAAAAATGTATGGCGCAACTGTAAGTACTGGCATAAATAAATGCAGTGGAGAAATAAGTAATTGTCCTTCGTATGCAAAGCAGCCAAAAACTGCAATCACCGCCGCTGTTTCAAGCACAAGATACACAAATGCCATAACAGCAAATGCCATAGTCCAGCGCTTTATTCTGTGGCTTATTTTTGGGCATTGCTTGCCTTTTAACGCTTTTATAAAACCAATCAAACAATAAACAAATAAGAATATAGTAGGCACAGCCAATATAAATGTTGCCCACTGAGAAAGTCCAACGATGTCAAAAGCTGCGACAGGACGACTTCCAAAATCGTTTGCCAGCATAGACAAATCAAAAAGACTTCTTCTGTCGATTGTTTTTGGTAAGAATATTAAAAGTTCAAACATTGCGACAGACAAAAACGATAAGGCATATCCAACTGCTTCTCGTACCTTGTTTGGCTTTTGTTCAAATTCTTTTTCTGAAGATATATATGCGCAAACCAAAATTCCAACCGAAAGTGCTACTGACACATACATTTGTGTGTCTGGAGTATATATAAAATACCCCTTTGCAAGTGCTGTTGTAAGAATAAACGAAACAATTTCAAACACAAACACTACAAGTGAAAAATAACCAGTTATCAAGGCAATTTTTTTTGCTGTTGCATTTTGTTTAAGTATCAGGTTTTCTTTTTTTATTGCACAAAGTTCAAATATTACAAAACCAAGCAGAACAGCAAGCAAACACAATGTAACCCAGTTCAAACAAACACAAAGAATTGAAATCCACACAGGACCAGATGCATCATAGCAAAAGTCAAACAAAAGAAACATGTTTTTTGTAAAAGTAATCAAATTGTATGTTCCGGTTGCTTCTGGAACCAGTTCTTTTGTTCCAAGTGCTTTTGTGACGACATCTGCAATTGGCACGATCAAAGTTGTAACAATCAAAACAAGTATCAAGATACCCATTGAAAGAAATGAATAAAATCTTTTTTTATTTTCCATTTTGTCCCCTTTAAAGTAGTATATCAATTTTTTTATATTTTGTAAAACAAAATAAATTTGACATATTTTTACTCAATTTATATAATTATATTGTGCAATTCATAACAAAATCGCAGGTGAAAAATATGAAAAAAAGAATATATTTGGCAAATGGACTTTTTAGCATTGCCGACAGAAAATTTAATGAAGAAATTTATAATAAACTCAAAGAAAAACTTGGCGAAGATGTTGAAATATATGCGCCACAGTTTAATCTTGCCATAAATGACAAAACAAAGTCTGCTTCATCAATAGATATCTATAATGGTGACACGGAAAAACTTGAATGGGCAAACATTTTGCTTGCTGTTTTAGATGGCGAAGATTTGGGCGTTGCAACAGAGATTGGCTTTGTTGCTGGTTGGAACGATGCTTACAGAACCGAGCCTGAAAAACAAAAGATTATTGTTGGCATATACACAGACAACCGAGATATATCAAAAACATATTCCGAAGACAAAAATAAAGATATGCAAAGTTGTGGCGTTGCCGAGTGTCAGTATCCATACATAAATCTTTATACAGTTGGGGCAGTGAAGAATTATGGAAAACTTTTTGCTATGCCAGAAGATGCCATAGATTATATAAGCAAATTATAGCAAAAAAAATAACCTTGACAATTCAAGGTTTTTTTATTGGTACTTCCTACGGGACTCGAACCCATGTTTCCGGCGTGAGAGGCCAGCGTCCTAGGCCACTAGACGAAGGAAGCAGATAACAATGTGTATTATATCAAACAAAAAAAAATTTTGCAATAGGTTTTTTGCTATTTGTAAATTTTTTGATATAATTTTATTGTATTAAATTATACACACGAGAAAAAATTGAAAAGATTCATAAATTTTAGACCATTACTTTATATATTTGTTGCATTTGCTGGTTCTGCCTTTGCAGTCAGTAAAATTTTTATTGGCGATTATGTACCACTTATATTTTTTGCTTTAATTTTTGCCACAATTTTGACATTGTTTATTGTTTCATTATTCAAAAAAGATTTTCTGTCTGGTTTCTTTTTACATTTTGGCATAAAGAACTTGAAAATTTTTTGTGCTGTGATTCTTATTTCTTGCACGGTTGCAAGCGGACTGACGACATTTAGTTATTTTTATAATGCAAATAGACCTTTGGAAAAGGGTACATATCTTGTTACTGGCAAAACAAGAGAAATTTCACAAACTGATGATGGCGTAGAAATTTTGATTGGCAACATTTCCATAAATGGCAAAAAATATGGTTTCAATATCGAAGCGAGTGCAAGTTATGCAACTTTTGGTGTTGGAGACAATCTTAGTTTTAATGCAAAACTTGCTCCAATAAGTTTAAAGACAAAAGATAGCATAAACACTTCAATCATCAAAACAAATATCAGGTATTATTGCGACATAGATTTTACTACATTGCAGGTTGAAAGTGACAAACCTATGATGTTTGATGGAGTAAAGGATAGAACAAAAACAATTTTGAGTGATAGTATGTCGCCAGAAAATGCGGGTTTTTCTTATGCAGTGCTTTGTGGTGACAAATCTCTTGTAAGTGAAGAGTATTATTCCATATTCAAAAATGCTGGCATTTCACATTTGCTTGCAGTAAGCGGACTTCATGTTGGCTTTTTGGTTGGTATTGTTTATTTTGTTCTTAAACTTTTTAAACTTAAAAACAAATACAAATTTATTGTAATTTCGGCTATATTGTTTTTGTATAATTTGCTATGTGGCTTTTCACCAAGCATATTTCGTGCAAGTGTTATGAGTTTGTGTTTGCTTCTTGGTCTTGTTTTAGGCGAAAGAAATGACACACTTTCAAACATATCTCTTGCGGGAATAATTGTGCTTTTCTTTCAACCACTATATATTTACGACGTGGGCTTTTTGTTTTCTTTTGGTTCAGTGCTTGGAATTTTAATGTTCACAAAACCAATTTCAAAACTTTTTGACAAGATAAAGTTTCCAAAAATTTTGTCACAATCTTTTGCGGTAACCATTGCTGCTGGCATCGGAACAGTTCCGGCAATCTGTAAATATTTTGGAGAATTTGCACCAATAACTATATTTTCCAATTTGGTAATCATACCATTGTTCTCGCTTATGTACTCAGTACTTGTGATTATGCTTGGTATAAATTTAATTGTCAGTTTGCCATTTTTGATTACTTTTGCGGGTTATTTTGTTAATATTGTCACAAATGTAAGTGCTTTGTTTGCAAAAATTGGAACAATCAACACCATAAGTTTTGACACAATTTCAACAATAGTTTACTTTATTATTCTGTTTTTCATAAGTCCATATTTTATGCTAACAGCAAAATCAAAACTGATTTGTTTTGTAAGTTTGGTCATTTCTTTCTCGACAATTTTGCTACAACATAATTTCAAAACCATGGTTTTTGACAACACAATTACAACAACAAAAAGTGCAAGCAACGCAATGCTTTTTACAAATGTTTCTGGCAAAACAATTCTTGCCAATATTGATGGTGGATTTTATAGATATCAAACGACCAAAAGTATGCTTAAAACTTCCGGCATAAAAAATATAGATTATTTGCTTCTTTTCAATTACACCACAAGCGCACAAGACCATGTTGCAGAAATAACGAAGAAGTATTCTGTCAAAAAGATATATGTTTTTGGAGAGTATGAGACTGATGTTATCATTGGACTGACTAACGGAGTTTATTCAAGTGACATCGTAGAGTTTATTTCTATCAACAGTTTAAGTTTGACTGACTGTAATTTTTCTGTAGAGTGTTATAAAAATGGGGAAATTAAAGCAGTAAAGTACAAAAATGGCTCAACTACAATTATGCAAATATTCACACTTCTTAACAAAGGTGAAATAAGAAACGAAGAGTTCTTTACAGGCGCAAATGTTGACTATTTGATTGCAAACACATTTTATCAAAGATATTATGAAATATCTGCAAAGGTTTATGTTTGTCGAAAATCTAGTACAACAGAATTTGCAAATTTGGAAGTTGAATATATTGACCCATACAACTTGTGGACAAAAAATGAAAGGTATGATAAAATTAAAGTATGAAGTTTGTTGACCTAAAAAAGCACTTAATATCTCAAAACTATTATTGCTGTTATAACATTTATGGCGATGATAGTTTTTTGGTGGATTCAAGCAAAAATATGATAATAAACTATGCAACAAACAAAAATGAATTTGACAGAATTGTTGCAAGTGCTGAAAACTTTAATGCAGAAAGTTTGCTTGCAAACTTAAATTCAGTTTCCTTTTTTGGTGGCAAAAAACTTGTGTTGATTGGTGGGGTAGAAAGTGCGAAAAACAAAGATGTCTTAAACTTTGTGACAAGTTATCTAAATAGTCCAAACCCTAATTCTGTTTTGATTGTTTTAAGTGATACGCAACTTTTGGAAGATAAAAAACTGCAAGAAATAAATGCTGCAGGCAATATTATTTCAGCAGTTGATTGTTCAAGACTAGAAAAAAATGTAATTGTCAATTGGATTAACAACGAACTTAAGCAAAAAAATGTAGCAATGACAGATGGGGCAAAAGATAAACTTATTGATTACACAAATGGTTATTTGTCACGCATCACCTTTGAACTTGAAAAACTTGTGTCATATAATCAAGTAGAAATTACAGAGCAAGACGTAGAACTTCTTGTGCAAAAAGATTTGGAGTATAGCATCTTTGAACTAACCGAAAATTTGGGCGTAGGCAACGCACAAAAGGCACTCGCTATATTAAGTGACATGATGGCAGACAAAAAGGTTGCACCGTCAGTTTTGGGACTTATACAGAACTATTATAGAAGATTATTTTTTTGTTCAATCACTTCAAAAACAAATGCACAACTTGGGGTTGAACTTGGAATAAAAGAATTTGCTGTCAAAAAAGCAAAGCAAACTGCAAGTTTATATTCTAAAATAACTTTAAAAAAGATTTTGGAACTATGTGGAGATTTAGATTTTAAAGTCAAGTCTGGTCAAATGCCATATAAAAGTGCGGTGGACTATCTTGTAATGTATGTTTTGACAAACAATAAAAATACTGT
>JAFYCH010000034.1 GCA_017539765.1 Clostridia bacterium | reverse complement strand
GTTTTAGGAGTTTAATTTCTATGCTGATAAACAGACAAATTTTTAAACCAAAAAGATATTCAAGCGGAGAGTTAAAACTAGTAAAATCTGATTTAGACAACTATATTATTGACCAAAAAGTTGAAATTCTGTTTGAAAATAAATTAAGCATTTTTGAACTTCTTTTGATATTGGATTATTATAAATCAAAAGATATTAAGATAAATTTAATACTTTCCTATCTTCCATATCAAAGAATGGACCACAAAGATAGTCACCTTGTGAACACACTTGCAGACGTTGCAAACATATTTAACTTGCTAAAACTAAACAGTATAACCCTTTGTGAACCTCATTGCGATATTCAAGACTTTGAAAGAGCAAATGCGTTGAGTTATGTTGAAAACATCAAAGACAAAGTTTTTGAACTTTCTGGTTTTGATGCAAAAAAAGATTTTGTTGTTTTGACCGATAGAGGTGGGCTGAAAAGATATGACAACATTGCAAAAAACACTGTATACTTCAACAAACAACGAGACCCTTACACTGGTTTGATTGTAAGGCAAGAAATTGTTGGGAATTTGAAAGATTGCAAAAAAGTTTTGATTGTTGATGACATAATTTCGACAGGTGACACAATTATAAATATTGTTGATTATTTAAAGAAACTTAATATTAAAGAAATATATATAATGTCCGGTCATCTTGAAAATAACAAATACAACAAAAGATTGGAACATATTGACGAAATTAAAACTATTTATTCAACAAATAGTTTAAAAAAGAAAGGTAATAAAAAAATACATCTATTTGATGTGAGGGAGATTATTTATGGAAAAGAAAACTGTTGATAACTTGATTGAATGGATTAGAGATTATGTAAAAAAATATGCAAATGGTGTTGTGATAGGTATGAGTGGTGGCAAAGACAGTTTTGTTGTAGCAAAACTCTGCGCCTTGGCCCTTGGAAAAGAAAATGTATTTGGACTAATTTTGCCAAATGGTGAAATGCCAGACAAAAGCGACGCTGTTGTTTCTTGCGAATATTTGGGCATACCATATAAAATTGTAAACATAAACAAGGCATATGACTATATTATTGACGAAGTAAAATACAAATTGCCAGCAGAAAAACAACTGAGCGATGTGACAACCATAAACACTGCCCCACGCCTTAGGATGACAACATTTTATGCTTTTGCTGGAAGTTTAAACTATCTTGTTGCAAACACTTCAAACCTAAGTGAAGCTATGGTTGGCTATACCACAAAATGGGGAGACAATGTTGGAGACTTTGCACCAATTGCAAACTTTACAAAAACAGAAGTTTGTGAAATTGGACTTATGCTGGGACTACCTGAAGAACTTGTAAACAAAAAACCAAGTGATGGACTATCTGGAAAAACCGATGAAGAAAAATTAGGTTTTTCTTATGCCGAACTTGATGACTATATAAGAAACGGTAAAAAAGGTCCAAATTTTGAAACCATTGAAAGAAAGCACAGAATTGCTTCTCACAAAATTAACCCGATAACCAAATTTGACAACAAAGCAACAAATCACTTTTATGTTGAAAAATAAAATATTAAGGAGTAATGAATATGAATGAAATATTTGGTGCTGTAGTTGGAGATATTGCCGGCTCAACCTATGAGGCAATTGAAGCAACTAGCAAAAAAAGTGGCTACAAAATTCCAACAAAAAATAGAGCAAAAATTTTGAAAAAGTCTACTCTACTTTTTCCTGCTGGCAGCGAAATAACAGATGATACAATTCTCACTTGTGCCATTGCGAACGCAATTATAAACAAAACCGACTATGCCGAAAATTTGAGACAGTTTGGACAAAGGGCAATTGACAATTATGTAAAGCATAATTTATTTGATAGATTTGGTAAACAATTCACAAAGTGGTGCACTGAAAATGAACAAATTGCCAGTTATGGAAATGGTTGTGCAATGCGAGTATCTGCTTGTGCTCTTGCTTTCAACAATCTTGAAAAAGTATTGGTCGAAGCACAAAAGACATGTGAAGTGACTCATAACCTTCCGGAATGCATCGCTTTGACACGCGCAACTGCAGGAGCAATATTTCTTGCAAAAGACAAAAAATCAAAACAAGAAATCCAAAACTTTATTGAAACTGAAATAGGTCACAAACTGGACTATAACATTAAGTATTTGAGAGAAAACTACATTTTTACTTCAAACGCAGTAAACTCAATAGCACAAGCATTATTCTGCTTTTTGAAATCAAAAAACTTTGAGCACTGCTTGAGACTCTCTCTATCTATCGGTGGTGACTCCGATACAATTTGTGCAATTGCTTGTTCAATTGCTGGCACCTATTATGGCATACC
>JAFYCH010000033.1 GCA_017539765.1 Clostridia bacterium | reverse complement strand
TTTAAAGAACTTATTTTTAACCAAATGTATATATGCATCTACAAAAATTCCGAATTTTGGTTTTGGTTTGTTTAGGTAAGAAATTTCTCTAAACCTTGCGAGTTCTTCGCTTATTTTTTCAATCAAACCTAATTTTTCTGGATTGTTAGTTTCAAAGTAATTTTGCAAGAAAATTTTCCAAAATTCCAGACTTTTTTTGGCTCCAATTCCGTTTGCTAACTTAATAAAAAGTGGATGTCTTTTTGACATAAGACAAAGGGTATAGCATGCTGCACAAATGTCAAAAATCGGGTTACCAAAACTTAAATTATCAAGGTCAATAAACTTAAGTTCACAGTTTTTTGTAATCATTATATTTGTCAGTCTTGGGTCACCGTGAAGCAGACAATTTTCTTCTGGAACAGCATTGAGTATCTTTTTATAAAAGTCATATTCATCTTGTTTTAAGCCATATTTCACAAACTTTTCAAGACGATAAGAATATATCTTTTTTATGCTTTCAAACTGTGGTTTTTCTGCGTGAATTTTATGCAGTTTTTTAAGCATTTCGGCATATTTTCTGGCGTAAATTGCATACATTTTTGGGTGCTTTTTTAGGTACTTATTAAGTGTTACACCTTCGATCCTTTCATAGATAATTCCATAGCCAAGTTCTGTTTTTACAATCTCATAAACTTTTGGACAAGGTATGCCAATTTCATGTGCTTTTTGACTTGTTTCAAATTCATATACAATGCTCTCAAAAGGCATCTTTTTGTCAATTACTTTAATTATGGTTTTGTTAGTCAAAAGTAGCACTTCGGAGAACATTCCTTCTCCAATTTTTTCGCAGTTTTGCACTGAAATAGTTCTCAATTCTTCTTCTGTAATTTTGCTCATGTTGGGTATTATAGTACAATATAAAAAAAAAGTCAAACATTGCTTAAATTTTAAAAATGTTTTGCTAGTTATTTTTTTTATAAAAAAATAATTTTTTTTAACAACTCAATATTGACTTTAGTATTATATAATGGTATAATGAAATTGAAAGTAAGGGGTGTTTTTATGAGTAACAAAGAAAAGATTGCAATACTAAAAGCCATGAAGAAAGAGCTTAAGGAACTTGGCATTGATGTTGATAAAATTGGCACATCTGGCGTAATGACTCTTGACGAGCAAATTGATTATATTTCAAGAGTACGTGCCGAAGTTATGACAAAATTGACCAGTAATTCTACAAGAGTAAGTAAAAGTACTGCGGTAAATTCCGCCGTAGAATATATTGGTTTTGATACCGATGATCATTCTCAATCATGGCTAAAAGAATTCTATTTCGAGCTTTTGGGTCTTATTGGTGCGAAATGTTTTTGTCTTGGTGATGATTTTAATGGTGATAATTTGGCAGGTGATGAACTTCATCATAAAGCAGGTTTGATGAATTCTCATATGCGTTTAAGCAGTGATATTTTGGCACGTGCCGACCTTTATAAGAGATATCCAGGTATGTTTATTGGTACAATTGAAGGTAATCATGATCAATGGAGTTCAGAATATACTGGTGTTCATAATGGTAAGGAAGCCTGTAAAATTGCAGGTATTGATGAAAAGTATGCTGATAACATTCAAATTGTTACTAGAAAATTAACATATAATGGCAAAGAAGTGCCTTTTAATTTTCTTATTATTCATGGCGTAGGAATGAGTCCTAAAGTTCTAAATGCCCTTAAGCCAAGTTTGTCCAAAGCAATGAGTTATAATGTTGATGCAATTTTGTTTGGACATACACATAAAATGGGTAGTGCATCAATAAACATTTTAAATAAAGATGGTCGTGGAAACTGGGTAGAAAAACAGGTGACAACATATAATCCTGGCACAATACTTGAAACGAGTGATTATGCTGACAAAGCTGGATATTCTCCAAACAAACCATACGATGGCACTATTATGCGTTGCCAAGTAGTTGAAAAGGAAGACCCTAAAACTCATAAAAAAACCCTAAAAAAAGTTATTGATTTTGTAAATATTATGGAGCTTTTTCCAGAAGATTTGAGAAAGATAATAAAAGCACACAAAAATAAATTAGCTTTCCTTGAAACAAGAAACTATGAATCAAAAGAAGAAATTACAGAAAAATATTCCAAACTTCTTGAACAATATAAGTCAAAAAATATAAACATAACTCAAAACAACGGACATTATTTTATTGGAATAAGTGGAACAAGCGATTTGTATTCTCCATATGTAAGCAAAGATATTAAGGAAAAAATTAGACAAGATTTAAAATATGCAGTTGAAGTTGCACAACAAATTCCTAATGTTTCAGTTGTGCTTAATGGCGACTTGATTTACGATTATAACAAAGGTCATATAAGCAAAAAAGATTGCTGTGCTGACATTATTGCAGATATTCAAGATTTGACAGAAATACTCAAACCAGTTGCCGACAAAGTTGTTGTTATCAACAATGGAAAAATGGAAAACGACATAATGGATGTTGAGCATTCTAAGGCAGAAGGAAGAATTGGTGGTGGTAAAAACAAGAAAGGAGAACTTGCACGTTATGCAACTCACGTTTTGCAACTTGACAAAAAACTTGCCTATGCACCTTATGATAAACAAGAAATGCTTAAAAAACAAATTAGTGCTAGAAATGATCAGATTTTAGCAGATAACGATGCAATTCTTAGCAAAGCCTATGATGACTATATGAAAAAGAAAACGAGAGAAATTAACAATGTTGATGATCTTGAAGAATTTTTTGAAAAAAATGATTCAAAAGGCAGAGATTCTGAGAAAAAAATTAAAGATGCTTTGGTTAAGAAGTTAAGAAAAGAACATCAAATACTTGATATTTCAAATCCAGAAGACAAAGATATTATTGACGAACGTTATCCAATTTCTGCAATTGATTTAAGAAAACCAAATGAAAATTTGATTGGCAACATCATTTGCAAAATGCTTGGAAGCAACCTTAAAAAGATAAGTGTTAACAGCATGTTGAATTTCCCTGCAACATTCAAATTTAAAGATGAACAGGGAAAGACAAAGATAGCTAATACTTACTATTGTACATCAGTTTCAAAACTTTGGAATGATTTAAAACCAAGACTTTCCACATCACTTAATCCGGCAGACGTTGTTATCTTAAATAACTCCGTTTCACCTTCTGGAACAGAATTGCAAGAATGGACATCTAGTGAAAGAATTAACTACAAGGACAAAAACGGCAAAAGTAGATCAAAAGATGTTGTTGTTTTCAATAGTGGAAGTTTTGCATATAGCAAATACTTATCAACAGGTAGAGTTCCAACAAACATGGTTTACAAAGTTGTTGATGTTGATCGAATTTTCAAAACTCTTGTTCCAAAACATAGCATACATTATGCTGGTGATGGCAAAAATCAAGTTGTTGAAATATTTAATTACGAAACAGTTTTGAATAAAGATAATATTACAGGAAAAATGATTGCAGAAACTACAAAACAAAGTTATGTAAGAGCACTTGAAAAACATGATGCAAAAAAGAGCAAAAAAGAAAATGCTGAACTTGTAGATGAACTTGACATGAAACTAAACAAAGATTAATTAGAAGTGTGAGGTGTAATATGAAATATGGTATAAATCAAAATGCTATTGGCAAAACTTGTGCAAATTGTGGAAAAGAAGTTAAAGATGAAAATTTCTGTAAATATTGTGGCGCACCACTCACAGTTTCTGCAATTGCAAGTTATGAAGAAAACAATGAAGAAATTGTAAAAAATGTTTTCGCTGCTCTTAAAAGAATTGCAGTTGAATATAAGACAGACTCTCTTAGCAATATTTTAAGAATATACAATGACTAAATTATAATAAGCAAGGAAAATATCCTTGCTTTTTTTATACAAATAATTTAAAATATAAAAAGTAATTTTGGAGAAATAGATATGACATTTGAAAAACTTGGTCTAAAAGAAGAGTTGGTAGAAAATTTGTATGGTCTTGGGTTTGAATATCCAACAGAAGTGCAACAAAAGGCAATACCAGAAATTTTGAAAGGAAAGGACGTTGTCTGCAGAAGTGAAACAGGCAGTGGCAAAACCTTTGCTTTTGGACTTCCTATTGTTCAAAAAATTGATGCCGAAACAACACACGTCAATGCACTTATTGTTTGCCCAACAAGAGAACTTGTTATGCAAGTTGCTGATGAACTTAAAAAGGTTGCAACAGACAAAGAAGTTAGGGTTTGTGCTGTTTTTGGTGGAAGCACAATTCAAAGACAAATTGAAAGTTTAAAAAAGTGTCCACATATTGTTGTTGGCACAACTGGCAGACTTATGGACCTTATTGACAGAAAAGCTCTCAAAATTGAAGATGCAGACTTTGTTGTTTTGGACGAAGCAGATGAGATGCTTGATATGGGCTTTAGACCAGATATTGAAAAGATATTGTATCACACAAAAGGGGACAGACAAACCTTGCTTTTTAGTGCAACAATTTCTGATGAAGTAAAAGAGCTTGCAAACGAATATCAACACAATGCAAAAGTTATTGAAATTGGCACAGCAAACAAAGCAATTAACAAAATAAATCAATATTATATTTTCGCAAACAAAAAATACAAAAAAGAAGCACTTTCAGAACTATTTTATAGCGATGTCTATGGCAAAACAATTGTTTTTGTAAACACAAGACAATATGCCGAAGATTTGGAATATTTCTTAAACAAAAGTTCTGTTGCATGCAGTGCACTTCATGGAGATTTAAGGCAGAATAGCAGAAAACGTATTTTGCAAAACTTTAGGGACGGAAAAATTGATATTCTTATTGCAACAGATGTTGCCAGCAGGGGTCTTGATATAAAAGAAGTGAAGTATGTCATAAATTATGATTTGCCACACGAACTTGAATATTATGTTCACAGAATTGGCAGAACTGCAAGGGCAGGTGAGAGCGGAACAGTGATAAATATAATCACAAGTTTAGAACAACTTTCTTATATGCGAGAAATTGAAAAAGCAACCAATGCAACAATACTTTCTTTTGATACAGATAGTGAAAACTTAAAGCAATATTTTGTAGATACAAAAAAACTCGCAAAAACAACAAACAGATTTACAAAGTCAAAAAACTACGAAAGAGATTTTGATAAAGATTATTCAAAAAGAAGCGATAAAAAGCCAAGAGCAAAAGCTCAAAATCAAAATGTAAAAACTCAAAAACCAAAAGCAAATCAACAAAAACCAAACAATAATAACAAACAAAACAGACAAGAAGCGCCAAAGCACAAAAGCATCTTCCTTGGCAAATTTGATGAAAGAGAAAACAAGCTTTTGGAAAGAATAGAAAGTATAAGTGAAGAAGAAAAAAAGCACAACAAAAAAAGTATAAGCAAAAAACTAAACAAAGTAAATGCAAGTCAAAGAAAAAATAAGCCAAAAAACAAAAAGAAAACTCCACAGCAAAAAAAATTGTGGTATTCAAAGTTTATAAAAAAATAGGCAAAAGTGCCTATTTTTTTGATTGTTTTAAACAATTATAATGTCATTTTTAGTTCTTCTGGATATTTATCAATATTTTTTGATGAATCAGCGAGCTCTGCATTTTTATATTTTTCATCGTTTGTTACTTCTTTTAAAACATTAAATTTCTTTGGTAATT
>JAFYCH010000032.1 GCA_017539765.1 Clostridia bacterium | reverse complement strand
TGGAAAAAAAGATGCTGTCTGCATGATTGAATGGGCAGAAAACATAAAACAAGTTTTGCCAAGAAATATTATAAAAATTGAGATTGAAAAAATAGACGAAAATTCAAGAAAATTTACAATAACTATGGGAGAATAAAATGAATATACTGGCAATAAACACCACAAACAATCTTTCAGAAGTTTGTTTTAAGTGTGAAAGCAAAACAATATCAAAAAAAATAGAAAGTCCATATTCAGAAAACATAATGAGAGTGATTCAAGAAGTTTTGGACGACGCTGACACAACACTTTCAGATATTGGTGCAATAGGCATCGTGACAGGTCCGGGTTCATTTACTGGCATAAGAATTGGTATGGCAGCAGTCAAAGGTATGTGCTTTGGTGCCAATATTCCTTGTGTGGCAATCAACTCATTTGACCTTATTTCATATAATATACAAGACAGTGAATACATAGCACTTCTTGACAGTGGAAATGCGGATTGTTATTATGCAATAATAAGTAACAAAAAGGCAAAAGAAATGGGATTTGCAAAAGTGGAAGATCTCGCAGAGTTTTCAAAACAAAAAAACCTGAAGATATATTATGCTTTACAAGAAGAAGAAAAGTTTGGGAAATATGATTTTCTTAACAAAGTAGATGTAAGCAAAAATACACTTGCAGATTATATTTATCAAAAGGCAGTTGCTGGTGAGTTTACTGATTTGGAAAAACTTAGTCCAATTTACATAAAACTCAGTCAGGCAGAGATTGGTCTTGAACAAAAGATGAAAGACAATTTGTCTTTTGCAGTGGCTAATATTCAAGATGCAAATGCTCTTGCTGTTGTAGATGGTCAATGTTTTGGTGGCGGAGAGGGATATAGTGCAAAGTCTTTTGAAGAAGAACTTTCTGAAAAGAGCAAACATTATATTGTTGCAAAGTTTGCAGGTCTTATTATTGGCTATGTTGGGCTTCAAACTCTTGGTGATGAACTTAATTTGTTAAAGATTGCAGTGCTTCCACAATACAGAAATTTGGGAGTAGGCTTCAAACTTATGGCATTATCTTTTGACTATAAAAAAGAAAATAATTTGACAAATTATTTTTTGGAAGTTAGAGAAAGCAACCAAAATGCAATAAAACTATACAAGAAATTTGGTTTCAAACTTCAGTCAAAAAGAGAGAGATATTACAGCGATGATGAAACAGCACTTGTGATGAATACAAAATAAATTAAATTTGGGAGATTATGAAAAAGAACTTAAACGGACTTAACATTACATATAGATTTCACAAAGGGGAAGGTGTTCCCATTTTGCTTTTGCACGGCTGGGGTGGTAGTTTAAATAGTTTCAGGTTTTTGGAAAACTATTTTGTTTCAAAAAATTGTTCTGTTATCACAATAGATTTTCCAGGGTTTGGTGGAAGTGATATGCCACTTGAAACTTTTGAACTAGATGACTATTATAAAATTGTCAGCGACTTATTGATGGCAGAAAACATACAAAAAGTAAATATTGTTGCTCACAGTTTTGGTGGCAGAGTAGCACTTCTTTTAACGTATAACGAACCACAAAAAGTGAACAAACTTGTGCTAACCGATAGTGCAGGACTAAAACCAAAATTTAGTTTATCAAAAAAAATAAAGATAATTCGTTACAAATTTTTAAAAAAACTTAAAGAAAAAGGGCTTATTAAGCGAGATTTAGTTAGTTACGGCAGTGAAGACTACAAAGCAATGCCACAAAACTTAAAACAGGATTTTGTAAGAATTGTCAACCAGCATCTTGATTATATATTGCCTTCAGTATCTTGTCCAACGCTTATTGTTTGGGGAAAGGACGATGATGCGACACCTTATTATATGGCAAAAAAATTCAAAAAAAATATTAAAGATAGCGGACTGGTTACACTTGATGGTGGACACTTTGCTTATCTTCAAAATGCAAACAAATTTACAATGATAGTCGATAATTTTTTTAACAAGGAGAATGTATGAACTTATTAAATTCAAGCATAGGAGAATTGTTTAATTTAGCCAATCCGGATTTATATTTTTTGATTATTCTAAGCATTGTCAACGCAGTTGTTATGTGCTTTTTGTCAAACAAATTCACACAAATAATTCAGATATCGAATTATAGGGTCAGGGCGTATGGAGTTTGGCTAAAGGACACAAAGGTTAAGTGGGTAGGTAGAATTTCAATTTTGGCTTTCCTTTCATTTTTGTGTGTCTATACAACAAACAGTTTGCTTAATCAGTTTTTGTCAAACAAACTTCTTGGTTATTTGGGGCTTATTTTCTATTTTGCTTTTGCAATAATCTTTATGATAGAACTTCATAAAATACCACAAAAAAAGCCACTCAAACTCACAAAAAGAATGTTTAGGTTATATGTTGTTTTGTTTATTTTATATCTTGCAATTACATTTGGTGTTATGATTATTTCTCTTTTGTTTTCATATAACTTAAGGGTTTCTGTTATGGCACTTCTGCCAATTGCAATACCAGTTTTGGTTCCATTTGCAGCACTTATTATTTATCCAGTCGAAAAAATAATATATGTTTCATACAAAAATAAATGCAAAAAAGAACTCAAAAAACACAAAGACTTAATCAAAATTGGCATAACAGGCAGTTATGGAAAAACCAGCACAAAAAATTATTTGGTAAAATTTTTGGAGTCAAAATACAAAGTTTGCACAACGCCATCAAGTTTTAACACGCCAATGGGAATTTGCAAAGTGGTGCTTAATGACTTAACTGAAGATGACCAGATTTTTGTTGTAGAGATGGGTGCGAACAGAGTTGGAGACATAAAAGAACTATGCAATATGGTTGAGCCAGATATGGGTATAATCACAGCAGTTGGCGAACAACATCTTGAAACATTTTATACTTTAGAAAACATAATTAAAACCAAAAGTGAACTTTATGAAAGTTTGCCAGAAGATGCAGTTTGTGTGTTTAATGTTTCAAATGACAATACAAAACAAATGTACAGAGATTGCAAGCTAAAAAACAAAATTGCAGTCGGTGGAAAGAAAAACAAATTGAATGTAAAAAATATTATTGCTACAAAGGAAGGACTTGAATTTACAATTTGTTATCAAAAACAAGAATATGAAACCAAAACAAAAATGTTGGGGGAGCATAATGTTCAAAACATTATGTGTGCAGCAGCACTTGCCCTTGAACTTGGCGTTTCAATAAAAGAAATTTTGAATATAATTCCAAACTTGGAACCAGTAGAGCACAGATTGCAACTTAAAAAATTAGACAATGATATTTTGGTTATTGATGATAGTTTTAACAGCAACATTCAAGGTACAGCAGTTGCACTTAAAACGCTTAAGTTATTTGCCGAAAGTAGAAAAATTATTGTTACCCCTGGCCTTGTGGAACTTGGCAAAAAGGAAGAT
>JAFYCH010000006.1 GCA_017539765.1 Clostridia bacterium | reverse complement strand
CTAAACAAAGACTACCCTTATTCCGTAATAGTTCACTGCGACAATTTGCCACGTGCACAAGAACTTCAGGCAATGATAAAAGAAAAAACTGGCATTGAGCCAGAAATAAGAATTATGGGACCAATTATAGGTGCTCACGTTGGACCTGGTGGGATTGGACTTGGATATTTAAGCAACGAAGATAGACCATTTTAATCTGTTAAAAAACAAAATTTAATAATTAAAAAATAATGCAATTTAATCAAAATTGATGATTATTTTGCATTTTTTTATTGAAAAATGACACTTTTTGTGAATTTTTGACTAAATTTTTGCAATTTTTGAATAAATAATCCTTTGATGGAAATCATAACCACAAAGGAGTTTTTATGGCAAACAAAGTCACAATTTGTGGGATTGACACCACAACCCTTCCAAAGCTTTCAAACGAAGAATTAAACCAACTTATGATAAAAATTAAAACAGGTGACAAAGAGGCAAAAAAACAATTTATCATTGCAAATATGCGGCTTGTACTAAGCGTGGTTCAGAGATTTTCTGGAAGAAAAGAAAACCCAGACGATTTGTTTCAGGTTGGTTGCGTGGGGCTTATCAAATCAATAAACAACTTTGACACTACCCTAAATGTCAAATTTTCAACTTATGCAGTGCCAATGATTATTGGTGAAATAAGAAGATTTATTCGTGACAACAACAGTATGCGTGTCAGCCGAAGTATAAGAGACACAGCATATCAAATATTAAAATCACGTGAAAAACTAACAAAGCAAAACAAAACCGAGCCAAGCATTGAAGAAATTTCAACCGACCTTGGCATAAGTGTAAAGGAAGTGTCATTTGCTCTTGATGCGTTAAGTGAACCAATGAGTATGTTTGACCCAGTGTATAAAGATGGCTCTGAAACAGTGAGAGTTATGGACCAAATTGGAGATTGCAAAAATAATCAAGACAAATGGATTGAAGACTTTGCACTTAAGGACGCACTAAAAAAACTTTCTGACAGAGAAAAACAAATTGTTATGATGCGCTACTATCTTGGCAAGACGCAAATGGAAGTTTCAACAGAAGTTGGCATCAGTCAAGCACAAGTATCAAGGCTTGAAAAAGAAGCAATAAGCAATATGCGCAAAGAAATTATGTAAATATTTATAAAGAATAAATTGATTAAAAAGTGCAAAAAAAGTTGGTTTTTTACCAACTTTTTTAATATTTTTATCTATTTTTTTTAAAATTATTGATTTTTAAGTTTTTTAAGAAATGGTGGAATATCATCATCTTCAACTGTAAGTCTGCCATTTGCTTCGCTTACATTTGTTTTTGGTTGTTGATACATTCCTTGTCTAAATGGCGCTTGTTGACCATAACCATTTTGATTTAAACCAGCTTGTCTTGGATCTTGATATGTGCGTTGTGCATCAACTTCTGCACTTTTTGAGAACAAGTTTGGCATTGGATTTGGTCCAGCAGGTTGATTTTGTGGTCCATAACCCATACCCATAAATCTTCTAAGGTCTGCATTTTGCTCTGGTTCTTTTCTTGCTGGCTCAAAACTGCCACCAGTAAAACCTGTTGCAATGATTGTAACTTCAACTTCATCTTTCATGTTCTCATTGATACTTGTACCAAAGATAATATTGCAATTTGGATCAACAACTTCACGAACAAGTTCACTTGCTTCGTTAATTTCATCAAGTGCCATATCAACGCCACCTTTGATGTTGAGAAGCACGGCAGTTGCACCTTCAATTTGTGTTTCAAGAAGTGGACTGTAAACTGCATTACGTACTGCTTCTTGAACTTTGTTTTCACCCTTACCTGTACCAATACCCATATGAGCATAACCACGATTTTTCATAACTGTCTTTACGTCAGCAAAATCAAGGTTGATGATACCTGGTTTGATGATAAGGTCTGATATACCTTGAATACCTTGGCGAAGAACTTCATCTGCATACTTAAAGCTTTCAAAAACAGAAGTTCCTTTTGGCATAACCTTCAAAAGTTTTTCATTTGGAATAATAACAAGTGTGTCTACATATTTTTTAAGATTTGCAATACCTTTTTCTGCATTAGCTGCTCTAATTTTTCCTTCAAATGGGAATGGCTTTGTAACAACTGCAATTGTAAGAATACCCATATCTTTTGCAATTTGAGCAACAACTGGTGCAGCACCTGTTCCTGTTCCACCGCCCATACCTGCTGTGATGAACACAAGGTCTGTTCCCTGAAGCACTTCTGCAATTTGTTGTTTGCTTTCTTCTGCAGCTTTTTGACCAATTTCTGGATTTGCTCCAGCACCGAGTCCCTTTGTAAGTTTGTCACCAATTTGAATTCTTTTTGGTGCAGGATTTCCAAGCAACGCTTGTCTGTCAGTGTTTACAGCAATAAATTCTGGTCCTTTAAAATTGTATGCAATCATTCTAAGCACTGCATTGCAACCACCACCACCAACACCGATTACTTTGATTTTTGCGGTTGAATTATCTCTTACCATTTCTTCTTCATTAAACATATATATACTCCCTTATTTCTTAAACCAATTTTTAATTCTTTGGAAGAATCCTACTTTTTGATTTTTTTGTTCCTTTAGTGCCAAATCCAAAAGTCCCAAGATGCTGCTGTATGTAGGTTTACTAAGTTGTGGAATTTTGCTTGAAAGCATCTCCATGTTTTCGCCAATGCCTTTGCTTAAATAATCTTTTCCGCCTTTAAGCAAACATACACCGCCACCTGTGATGAATATAGGCAAATAACTGTTGCCTTTCATTTTGATTAAGCATCTGTTGATAAGTTCTACAATCATATCAAGACGAGATGCAACAATTTGATTTGTAAGTTTTGCACTAACTGGTGTCACATTGCCATTTACTGTCACTTCGTAATAATCACTGTCTGTTGCGGCCAAACTTAAAACAACTTTTCTCTTAAGATTTTCTGCTTCTTTGAATGATATTTGCAAAATTTGACAAAGGTCTGCTGAAATATGACCACCACCAACCGAAAATTGATTGAGTGCAATAAGTCCGTCGCCCTTAACCAGTGCAACAAAACTTGTAAGATATCCAACGTCAATCAAAATTGCTCCGCTGTCTCTTACTTGTGGGTCCAAAAGATATAAACTTTCTGCCAAGCTGCTGCTGACATACTCAACTTCTTTAAGTCCCATATTTTTAACGATGTTGTCAATGAGTTCAATAAACTTGTTGTCTGCAAGAGTAAAACTTATTTGACCGCTAAGTCTTGTTGAAACTTCTCCTTTTGGGTCAATAACCTTTCTGCTGTCATCAAGCAAGAAGTAAATTGGTGAACGGCTGATGATTGTTGCGCCATCATGCTTAACTTCTCTGCTTGCGAGGCTAAATAAATTTGCAACTTCTTCATCACCAATTTTTAATCTTTTGTTAAATGCAACACTTGAATTTTTGCATTCTACAAAAGTGAACTCTGCAGGAACTCCTATATGTAATTTTTCAACTTTTAAACCACTGTTGGTTTCTGCCTTTAAAATGCAACCTGCAATGGCTTCGTACAATTTTTCTGGCTCAACAAAACCACCATTGTAAAATCCGGCATATTCCATCTCGCCTGTACCACGAATATTAAATGTGTTATTGATGCCACTTTCTGCAATCATAACACTTATTTTACTAGAACCAAAATCTAAACAACTGACATATTTCGATGCCATTTTATCCTCCAATCGTTTCGCATAAGTAAACTATTATATGAATAATTATACCGAATTGTTTATAAACTGTCAACATAAATATAATAATATTTTATTTTATTTGGAATAAATTACCACTAGTCTAATTTTTGCATATTTATTATTTTTAGTTTTATTTATATTTTTTTGTTTTTTAGAAGAAAAAATATTTTGGATAAAATATTTTTTTTGGTTACAAAACTTAATTACCTTGCAAAAAATCATTTACAAAAAAACAAACAAAAAAGGTCACAAATGGACCTCTTTTTAAAAATTATTATTTATGTTCTCTGATTTGATAACAGAGTTTGTCTATACATTCATCAATGTTTTTATACATATCGTCTGATTTTGCTTTTGCAAGCAGGTTATGTTCTCTTGAACTAAGTTGTAATTTGAGAACAAAATCATTGCCTTCCTTTGACATATGAACATCAACAACCATGTCATTTAAACCATATTTTTCTAATTTTGCAAGTTTTTTTTCTACCATACTTTGTAATGCTGGGCTAAGTAGATCGCCACAATGATAATTTTTAACCATAGAAATCTCCTTTATACGATGTATTTATCATCTATATTTTACCATACATATTTTTTTTTGACAAACAAAAACGCTTAAACATTAAAAAATAGGCGATTTATTCTCACCTATTTTTAATACTCTAAATTTATGCAAATTTAACTTATTTTTTTGCTTTTACTCTTGCTTCAAGTTCTTTGTCTTCAAAAGGCAAGATATCCAAAACTTCTTTTATTTGCTTTGCACAATATTCCATTTGCTCTTTTGTGTGAGTTGCTGTGTAAGAAGTTCTGAGCAAACTTTGTCCTACTGGTGTTGCTGGGCTGATGACTGGGTTTACATAAACACCACGGTCAAGAAGCATTTGGCAAGCCATAAATGTACGGTTATCTTCGTATGTATAAATTGGAATGATTGGAGTTTCTGCATCAATAATTTGAATGCCATAGCCCTTTAAAAGTTTTCTCATGTATGCACTGATATCTTTAAGGTTTTGTACTCTTTCTGGTTCTTTTTTCAAAAGTTCAAGTGACTTTCTTGCACAAGCAACACTTGCTGGTGTAATTGAAGCGCTGAAAATGAAAGGTCTGCTTGAGTGTTGAATATATTCAACAACTTTTCTTTCACCAGCAACAAAACCACCAAGACTTGCAAAAGATTTGCTGAATGTACCCATAATAATATCAACATCATCTTCAAGTCCAAAATGTTCACCTGCACCACGGCCATATTTTCCAAGAACACCAATTCCGTGAGCCTCGTCAAGCATAAGTCTTGCACCATACTTTTTCTTAAGTTCAACAAGTTTTGGCAAATTGCAAATTTCACCTGTCATTGAGAACACACTGTCTGTTACAATCAAAATGCCTTTATCTTCTGGCACTTCCTTAAGTTTTGCTTCAAGGTCAGCCATGTCGTTATGCTCGTATCTAATCATTTTTGCATAACTAAGTTTGATTGCATCATAAATGCTTGCATGGTTTTCTTTGTCGCAAAGAATAACATCATTTCTGCCTGCAATTGCACTGATGATTCCCAAATTTGTTTGGAAACCTGTGCTCATTGTAAGGGCTGCTTCTTTGTGCAAAAACTCTGCAAGTTCCTTTTCAAGCAAAATATGAATATCAAGTGTACCGTTCAAAAATCTGCTTCCACTGTTTCCGCTACCATATTTTTTAAGGGCTTCAACACCTGCTTCAATAACTCTTTTGTCGCTTGTATAGCCAAGATAGTTGTTGCTACCAATCATTATAATTTCATGATTTTCCATAACCATTTTTGTATCTTGTCCGCTTTGAGCCGAATGAAAATATGGGTATAGTTTTGCTTTTTTAAGTTCATCGACTCTATCAAAATCATAACATTTTTTAAATAAATCCATAAAACACCTACGCAGCCTATTATATCACACCAAAAAAATAATTACAATCATATTTACATAAAAAATAGATATGCCCAAATGAACATATCTAAATTATAGTCTTATTCTGACCTTAAACACTCAACAGGGTCTTTTCTGCTTGCTATTCTGCTTGGAATTGTTCCACTTGTAAGTGTAAGCAGTGTGCTTATGCCAACAAGAATAAGTGCATGAAGTGGATTAAGAACTGCAACATTATTGATGCCCGCAGAATTTGCAACAATCAAACTGATAAGTGGGCAAAGCAAATATGTTATTGCCACACCAATCAAACCACTCAAAACTCCAATGATTATTGTCTCTGCACTGAATATGTGAGAAATATCTTTCTTTCTTGCACCAAGACTGCGCAAAATTCCGATTTCTCTTGTTCTTTCAATAACGCTTACATAAGTGATTATACCAATCATTATGCTAGAAACAACCAAAGAAATGCTTGCAAAGGCAATCAAAACTATGCTTATGCCGTTTATCATTGCAGACAAAACTTTTGTAAGGAAACTTGAATTGTCTGTTGCAACAATAGAATAAACATCAGACACTCCTTCATTGTAATCAGAAATCATTTTGTTTACTTCATTTTTTCCATCAAAATTAACTGGATAGAAAACAATTGATTGTGGCATTGAACTGACACCAATTTGTTGAACACCAATTTCATAAGCTTCTTCTGTAGATAATTCTGTTCTGTAGAAAAAGTTTAAAAATGCTTTAATATTGTTTGTTTCAGAAAAATCAAAACCACCAAGCATATTAGCATACATATATGCACTTGCACTTATATCAATTTGAAGTGGGTCATAAAAGTGATAGTTGCCAGAATCTGCTTCTGCAATTTTTCTTTCTGCCTGCTTTTGTGCAATTTGACTTGTTTTGCAATTTTGCAAATATTGTTCTTGCAACGCATTTGAATACATAACTCCCTGAGAGAACAATGCTGTGTTGCTGTTATCTTTTGGAGCAATTATTCTTGTAATTTTTAATGTCTGATATTGGTCGCTGTCAAACATAGTTTTTAGCAAATTTCCATCTGTTATATCTATTGTATCAAACTTATCATTGCCACTATCATAAATATAATAATCATTATTATATAGAAGTTTTATTTCAACTTTATCGCAAATATCTTTAAACTTGACTGGTGCATATTTTGTGTTTGCTTGCATTGCAGCAGGAACACCAAGTGTTGTTAAAATTGAATTTGATATTTTATTTCCGCCCCTAAGCACCAAAGTTAAACCATAAATATCGTTCGGGTCATAATTATCTGCAGTATAAACCAAATCATATTGCTCAAAAATATATTCTTCATCTTTTATTGATGGAAAGAATAAATTTCCGCCACCATCAGTTGAAAACAAGTTTATAGAATTTTTTGTTTGTTCAAGACCAACCTTATTGTTTGCTTGTTTAATCAAAAATTTTGTTGGTGCATAATAGTTATATTCTATATGGGCAATGTTTGGATTGTCATTGTTTTTATAGTAGTCAGTTTCGAAATCTTTTACGTAGTTTATAAAATTATCATTCAAACAATTATAGTGACCATATTTAAAGTAGTCAGTAATATCACCTGACACCGTAACTGCATCAGAAAGTTTTTCTTCACCACTATCCGTATAAAATGCATTTGATTCAATTGCATCAAAATCTATTGTTGCAGTTGCAATTGTGATTGGATACGCACTTAAAGTATCATTTTGAACAGTGTTAATGTAATTGTTGAAACCATTTGAAATTGCCAAAACAAGTGCCACGCCAATAATGCCAATTGAGCCAGCAAAACTTGTAAGAATTGTTCTACCCTTTTTGGTGAGCAAGTTTTTTAGTGACAAATAAAGCGCTGTAAAGAAACTCATTGCAGATTTCTTTTCTTTGTTTTTTGTTACTTTTTTATCGATATTTTCAAGTTTTTGGTCATTTTTTTCTTCTTTTTGCTCGTTTTTTGCTAAATTTTCTTGTTCTGTATCATCATAAGGCATATTGTCACTTTTAAGTTTTCCGTCCAAAAATTTGATTATTCTTGTACTGTATTTTTTTGCTAAACTTGCATTATGAGTAACCATGATGATAAGTTTGTCGGCAGAAATTTTTTTCAATATTTCTAAAACTTGTTTGCTTGTTTTGCTGTCAAGTGCACCAGTTGGCTCGTCTGCCAAAATGATGCTTGGATTGTTGACAATTGCCCTTGCAATTGCAACTCTTTGCATTTGGCCGCCAGAAAGTTGATTTGGCATCTTTTTAATTTGGTCTTTTAAACCAACCTTTTCAAGTGCTTCAACTGCCCTTTGCTTTCTTTCTTCTTTTGAAATACCATTAAGTGAAAGTGCCATGGCAACATTTTCAAGAACATTTATATGTGGAATAAGATTATAGCCCTGAAAAACGAAACCAATTTTATGGTTTCTGTATGTGTCCCAATCGCCGTCATTAAACTCTTTTGTCCCTTTGCCATCAATAATCAAATTGCCACTTGTGTATTTATCGAGTCCGCCAATAATATTTAAAAGTGTAGTTTTTCCACAACCAGATGGACCTAAAATGCTAACAAATTCGTTATCTCTAAAAGAAATACTAATACCCTTTAGTGCTTCAACTTTTGTGTCACCCAGGTCATAAGTCTTTTTTATATCTTCGAGTTTAAGCATAATTCTGTCCTCCTTTTAGTAATTTTTTATGTTTATACCTACTTTTGCGACTTTTTTAGTCCAGACCAGAGCAAGACTGCAACCTGTGCTGGTATGCCAATAAAGAAAAGTGCAATAAGGTTATATTGCAAAAATTGCAGATAGAAGCAAGCAATAAGTGACCACAGCAAAATTGAAATGCAAATAAAACCAAGTTTCTTTGTTCCCCAAAGTGCATTGAAAATAATTCCCAAAATCGCAGATACTGGAACAGCCCAAACAAATGTTGTCCAAATGTTTGCGTGAAAAAGTATTTTTACATAAACAAAAGCTATGGTCGCCATAATCCAAACAGCAGAAATTGACAAAAGTGAAATTAAAAGTTTATTTCTTGCAGAATAATCCTTTTTTGTAATAATCTTTTGGTCTTGTGGAATTTCCGAAGTTATCTGTTCAATACTCACCCCATATAGTTTACAGAGTTCAAACAAATTCTCTACACTAGGCACAATTTCACCAGTTTCCCATTTGCTTATTGTTTTGTCGCTATAATTCAATTTTTCAGCAATATCGCTTTGCTTATAATTATGTTTTTTTCTTAATAATACCAAATTGTTGGCTATATTCTTCTTATAGTTTTCCATGTAAGTTATTATATAACTTATAAAAATATCTGGCAAGTAAATTTAATAATAATTTTTTTATTATACTTTATCCATTCTCATTTAACGAGAGCGTGAGAATTTATAAGAGAATTGGTTTTTGAAGTTTAGAATGCAACATCAAAAAATATTTTGCATTCGTGATATTTTTTTTATATAATATCATTCGGAGGCAATATGAAGGCAAAATTATCTTCAATAATTTATTGGTCAAGTATCGGCTTATGTATTGTGTTAATACCTAGCATAAACCTAATATTCTACAGATCAATATCTACACTGCTTTGGTTTTTGCTGGTGTTTGGTGTGGTTGTTGTTGCAACATTTTTGATTGCATACCTTGCAAGTTTGTTGCCAGTAAAATTTTATGAACCAGACAGAAAACTATTCCATGTTTTTAAATTTGAGAAGAAATTATATGAAGGAATTGGCATAAAACACTGGAAAGATAAAATACCAGAACTAGGAAAACAACTTTCGGGTTTTGATAAGCACACACTTGCAGAGCCAGACAATCCAGAATATATCCACAAATTTTTGTTGGAAAATTGCAAGGGTAGTTTTTTGCATACAATATCAATTTTGTATTCAATACTTTCTATACTTATATTGATATTTATTCTGCCATGGCCATTTATTCTAACAATGTGGCTACCAACTGCAGTTGTGGCAATTATTGTTCATAGTTTGTCACTTATGATTTTAAGATACACGAGACCAAAACTTATGATTGTTTATAAAAGATTAACAAGAAATAAAGAAAGAAATATTAAGGAAGAAATATAAGATG
>JAFYCH010000031.1 GCA_017539765.1 Clostridia bacterium | reverse complement strand
TAAAAAAATTAACAAGGGATTTTTGTTCTCAACATTAATGTATTGCTACATCTTTGTCTTGTCTTACCTATTCAGTTTTTATGGTCCGTTTTTGCTGCCTTTTGAACAGCCTTTATACTCTACCACAACAAAACAACACTTGTCAACAAGTTTTTTTAATTTTTTTTCTAAATTATTTTTTATATAAAAAAATAGCCAATAAAACAGTTATTTTATTAAACTGATTTGGACTATAAAAAAACAAATGTTTATATGTGGAAAAGTCAAAAAAGTTATGCACATAGTTATGCACAGTTATTAATTTGAAAATTGCAAGAAAAATGTGGTTGAAATTTGTCGAAATTTGAAGATATACACATTTGCACGGCAATTATTATAACTAAAGTTATCTGATAACAAAAAATAACAAGAACTTGGAAAAGTCGCTTGCTATTTTTATATTCTGAAATTATTTTTTAAGAACTAAATTTTTTAGATCAGTAACAGCTGTTTTAAGTCGGTTGTTATATTTTATTTGTTCTGCGATTTTGTCACGAGAATGCATGATTGTTGTATGATCACGACCGCTAAAATATCCACCAATTGATGTGAGTGGCAAATCAGTAAGTTCTGTGATTAAATATATGCACATTTGTCTTGGGTCAACAATTTCTTTGTTTTTCTTTTTGCCGGTGACATCTTGTTTTGAAACATTGTAATATTTGCAGACTGTATCTATAATATCATTTGCATTGATTGCTTCTTTTTCTGGTTGGTCATCTTTCATAACTTCTTCTGCATCAGTGATTGAAGCAAAGTGACGACCATGTATGCCAGCATAGAAATGCACTTTTGCAAGACAACCTTCAAGTTCACGAACATTTGTGTCTATTCTCTCTGCAAGATATGAGAAAACTTCATCTTCAATGTTATAGTTTTCTTCCATAGCTTTTCTTTTGAGAACTGCAACCCTTGTTTCATAATCTGGGCTTTGAATATCTTGCGTGAGACCGCTTAACATTCTTGTTAAAAGTCTATCTGCCAAATTTGGAATTTCTTTTGGATGACGGTCACTTGCGATGATAACTTGTTTGTTGTTTTGATACAAATCATTAAAGGTGTGAAAGAATTCTTCTTTTGTTTCGGTTTTGTTTGAAATGAATTGGAAATCATCAACAATTAAGACATCGACTGTTCTATATTTTTCACGGAATGCGGAAATTGATTTTTCTTTGCTGCTTGCTTGCAAACTGTAAATATAGTCATTTGTAAATTTTTCACAAGTAACATATAAAACATTGAGATTTGGGTTGTTCGTTTTAACATAATTTCCAATTGAGTGCAAAAGGTGAGTTTTTCCAAGTCCGACACCACCATATATGACAAGTGGGTTGAATTTTTGACCTGGTTTTTCTGCAACAGCTCTTGCAGCAGCATATGCGATTTGATTACTTTTTCCAATAACAAAACTGTCAAATGTATATTTGGGATTGAAGCCTATTGCACCTGTTTGAGCAATTTGTGTTGTGTTGTAAGCGTTGGCTTGTGGCTCTACTTTTTTCTCTTCCAATTTTTCTTCTGGATTCAATATTTTGAAAGATGACACATTTTCAAAGCATTCTGATATTGCAAGTTTGAGAATAGTTGAACAAAGTTCCTCACATCTTTTTTTTGCATTTTCACTGTTTGCTCGGATAATAAGACAGTCGTCACGAATTTCAACTGGT
>JAFYCH010000030.1 GCA_017539765.1 Clostridia bacterium | reverse complement strand
ATTAACATTGTTGATACTCCGGGACACGCTGATTTTGGCGGTGAAGTTGAAAGAAGTTTAAAGATGGTTGACGGAGTTTTGCTTATTGTTGATGCTTACGAAGGACCAATGCCACAAACACGTTTTGTTTTGGAAAAGGCACTTGCACTTAATCTTAAAGTTATTGTTGTTGTTAACAAGATTGATAAGCCAGGCAGCCGTCTTGCAGAAGTCAAGGACGAAGTTTTGGAACTTTTGATGGACTTAGATGCAAGTGATGAACAACTTGACAGTCCTTTTGTTTATGCCAGTGCAAGAACAGGAAAATGTAGTTTAAATCCAGATGAGCCAGGCAAGGACTTTATGCCACTTCTTGACTTGATTTTGGACTATATGCCAGCACCAGAGGGTGACCCAAACGGAGCGTTCCAAATGCTTGTTAGTTCAACAGAAAGTAATGACTATGTTGGAAAACTTGCAATTGGAAAGGTTGTTAGAGGACAAGTTAAGGTTAATCAACAGGTTGTTGTCACAAACTATCACAAAGAAAAAGAAGATGAACGCACAAAAGTCACAGCACTTTATGAGTTTGAAGGTATGAAGAAGGTTCCTCACGAGCAAAGTGAATTTGGTGACATTGTCTGCATTGCTGGTACTCCAAACTTCCGTATTGGTGACACTGTTTGTGATGCAAGTTGCGTTGAAGCATTGCCATTTGTAAAGATAAGTGAACCAAGCGTTGAAATGACATTTAGCGTAAACGACAGCCCATTTGCAGGCAAAGAAGGAAAATATGTTACAAGCCGTCATTTAAGAGCAAGACTTTACAAAGAAGCTGAAAAAGATTTGTCACTTAAGGTTTACGAAACTGACACAACAGAAGCATTCAGAGTTTGTGGAAGAGGTGAAATGCATCTTTCAATTCTTATTGGAAATATGAGACGTGAAGGTTATGAATTTCAAGTTTCAATGCCAAAAGTTATGTTTAAATATGATGAAAACGGCACAAAACTTGAGCCAATTGATAAACTTGTTGTGGACGTTCCAGAAGATTGTATGGGTTCTGTTATGAGCAAGATGGGCGTCAGAAAAGGAGAGTTTGTAAACATGACTACTCATGGCAGCAGACTCAAAATGGAATTTTTAATTCCAAGTCGTGGACTTTTTGGTTATAAAAGCGAATTTTTGACAGATACAAAAGGCGAAGGCGTACTTACAAGCATTCATCATGGATATGAGCCATTTAAAGGCGAAATTGTTAGAAGAAATATGGGTTCTTTAATTGCTTTTGAAGCAGGAAAAAGTATTGTATATGGACTCTATAATGCACAAGAGCGTGGTGACTTGTTTATTGGACCAAACGTTGATGTTTACGAAGGTATGGTTGTTGGAAGAAATCCTAAAAATGAAGACCTTGTTATTAATGTTTGCAAAGAAAAACATCTTTCAAACACACGTTCAAGTTCAAGTGATGAAGCACTTAGACTTACCACTCCAGTAAAAATGAGCCTTGAAGAATGTATTGAATTCTTGGCAGATGATGAACTTTTGGAAGTTACACCATTAAACCTTAGAATAAGAAAGACAATTTTAAGCAAGGAACTTCGTGCAAAAGCAAAATTTGGCAAAAAACAAAATGCGGAAAATTAAAATTTTAGATTGCTTTTTTATAATTTAGATGTATAATAGAAATATATGGAGTGATTTATGAAAAATAAGGAAGTAGTAATAAATTATTTAAATAAAGAAAGAAACAAAATATATAATCAAATTTTGAATGTGTGCAAAGAAGCTTCAAAAGGTGAGAATATAATCAGTGTTGAATATTTGAATAGTTTATATAATTTACATTTAAAAGCCAAAATTTATATTGACACACAAAAACTTGAAGGTGCAAATTTGCAACATCAAATAAATATTAGAGAAGATAATTTGGAACTTATCTATAACACAGTCAGTGAAAAGGCTGGAAAAGATAATGCTAAAAAGATTGTAAAATTGTACAATGATTTGGCAGAGAAGGACGAAGATATTTTCATGGTTCAAAATTCTGGTTTCTTTAAGAGATTAAAGATTCTAAACAAAGTTAGATCTCAAATGAAAGCAAACGAAGAAATGGTTTTGGAAAAGTAAATAAAAGGAGGCATCATGACAAGAAAAGATATTGCAAAAATGCTTATAAGATTGTTGATTACTTTTGCTTGCATGTTGCCAATTTTTGTTTTGATTGGATATTTGCTTTACGAGAAAATCAGTGACATTGTCATGATTATCATTTTTGTGGTGGTTGGTGGTGCTGCGTTTGCACTTGAAGAACTTGTACATTACAAAATATATCAAAAAAGACAAGCCCTAAAAGAGCAAGCCAGGCAGGGCGGAAACAAAAAATTTTAACAAATATTTAACAAAGAATAACATACAAGGGGAAAAATTATGAGTAATGTTGCTCCAAGAAAATTGCCATATTCAATAGAAGCTGAACAATCCGTTTTGGGTTGTATTTTAATCAGCGATACTGTTGCAAGTGAACTCTGTTCATCTTTAAGAAAAGATGACTTTGAAAGTGAAGTTCACAAAAAGATTTTTGAATCCATGCAAAATTTGTCTAGAAACGGCCAACCAATTGATTATGTCACTCTTGTAAGCGAACTTGAAAAGGCAAACAAACTCAACGAGATTGGTGGACTTAACTATATAACAGATTTAACAAACACAGTTCCAACCGCAGCAAATTATAGGCATTATGCAGATATTGTGCTGGAAAATAGTAAGTTAAGAAAACTTTACAGAATGGGCGATTCAGTAATTGCAAAATCTTATGATGGTGTAAATTCAGCTGAAATTATAGAGTTTATAGAAAAAGAACTTACAGATATTGTCACAGAAAAAAACAAAGGTCTTCTTCACATTGGAGATTCTGTTAATGATGTCATCAAAAAGTTCCAAGAAATTGCAAAAAATCCAAATGCACAGACTGGACTCAGAACTGGTTTTTGGGGACTTGATAAGGCACTTAATGGCGGGCTTCAAAAGGGTGGATTATTTCTCCTTGCAGCTCGTCCAGGTGTAGGTAAAACAAGTCTTGCAATGAATATTGTTACAAATTGTGCAACACAAAGCAATGCAATTTGTGCAGTGTTCTCACTTGAAATGACAACTTTAGAGCTCGCTCAAAGAGCACTTTGCAGTGTGGCTTTAGTTGAATCTAAAAAGGCACTTAATGCAGAACTTACTCCTGATGACTGGACTCAAATTTGGGAAGGTAAAAAGAAACTTTGCGAAAGTAATATCCATATAAATGATTCTTCAAGCGTTACAGTTGCACAAATTGTGAGCGAATGCCAAAAACTTAAAAGAGAAAAAGGTCTTGACCTTGTTCTTATTGACTACGTTCAGCTTATGAATTCAAGCACATTTGCAAGAAATGTTGAAAACCGTCAACAAGAAGTTTCAAACTTTACTCGTGGTTTAAAAAATGCAGCAAAAGAACTTGATGTTCCAATTTTGCTTTTAAGTCAGTTGTCACGTGCACCAGAGCAAAGAACTGATCACAGACCTATGCTTGCCGATTTGCGTGAAAGTGGAGCAATCGAGCAGGACGCAGACGCAGTTATGTTTATTTACAATCCAGATAAATATGCAAAAGAAAACGAGCCAAAACCAGGCATTGTAGAACTTATTGTTGCAAAAAACAGACATGGTGAAACTCCAACAATAAAACTTCGTTTTGTAGATAAGTATGCAACATTTATGAACTTGAATGCGGCAGCAGATGCAATCAGTTTAGAGAAAAACATGCCACAATTTGCAAAAAAGATTTTGGACGATGAAAAAAAGAATTCAGCAAATGTATTAACTCCGGTTGATGATGATGGTTCTGTTGATGATATTTTTGATTAAATATTAAAATATTTATGCACTTTTAAAGTGCATTTTTATTTGCATATTATAGATTTGTTATGTTATAATACAAATAAGGTGGGAATTTATGGGTGTTGAAAACAATGAAAATGAGAGATATGCAAGAGCCGATGTTCAGGGCGGATATCTTTATAACAGAAGTGAAATTGATTATTTCAAACAAACACAAGCAATAGATGTTATGAACAACCTTATGCTTGGAGATTTCAACAAAAAAGGTGCCTATGTTATTGAAAAAGGTATCATTGACGAACTTATAAAGGTTAAAAAGGTATATCAATATTCTTTTGGTTCAACAACATTTTGTCAAAGTGTGAAAGATATTGGTGGTTATGGCAAAATAGATTTTGCTATCAAAATGAGAAACAATACTCAAACCAGAACCATCACAGCAACTTTACAACTTCTTGAGACAATAGACAGAGCAAACGGCTACTATCAAAACACAAACACAGCGTCAATAGCAGTTTATACAGCAATGGAATCTAATCACTATATTGTTGATATGCTCAAGTATTTTAATGTAGTTTCAAGAAAGGAAGACGGATTGCTTCGTACTGACAGAAAAGAAGAAGATGTAGATTTGATTATTGCAAGAAGAAAATACGAATTGCTTCTCAAAAATGGTGTTTTGGGCAAACTTGATGATTTAAATAAAGTTTTATTTCAAAAGAGATTGAAAATTTTGCAAAAAAGTGAAGTGGGCAAAAAGATTCTTTCACAATTCAACAGCGAAACATACAAAATTAATGGTTGGTTTCTTAAGGAAGGCATGCCGGGGTACTTCAGATATCTCAATCAAATGTTAGATGGTCTTATGGAACTTTATAGTGCCGAAGCCATGAAAGATGCAGCCCTTATGGTTGGTTGGAGAAAATTTAATGCTGATTTTGCAGCAGACTCAAACAAACTTATGGCAGCAGCTGGCAAGTTGATGACAGATGATTTAATGGCACAAGAAAACTTGCAAGCACAAAGACAAAGACAGTTGGAAGACGAACTTAAAAAAGATTTAGAGCCACAAAAAACTATACCAGAGCAACACGAAATACCAGAAGCAGAACCTGTAAGAACACCTGCGGACAAGCAAACAAATGCTTATACAACAACATTGACGCAAGGTGAAGTTGGCGTAAATGTTGATACTCGTATTGGTGTAACTGGTGCTGGCAGCAACGGTGCAAGCGGCAATAATAGAAGATTGGAAAATGAACATAAAAAGGTATCTTCATTTGGAAATATGGGTAAAGATCAAAAAGAAGCAAAGGAAGAAAACAAAAAAGATGAATATAACAAAGGTGGACCTATCCAAGAATTAGGTATAGGCTGATAACAAAATTGTCATATAAAAATTTAAATTGGGTATTGACAATGCAAAATTTTTGTTTTATAATATAGTCGTAAATAGGAGAGTAATATGGTAGCAATTAGTACAATTTATAGCAATGCACACAAATATTTAAAAACTGAAGAAATGAGAAAAGAATTTGAAGCATTTAAAGAAAAATATAATGTTGATTGTTTTGAACAAGCACAAGCATTGATTAATATGGCAATAAGTGGTAAGATGAGCAATCCGCAACTTCTTAAAAATCTTAAGGAGTATTATAATGACGAAGATCCAGCATTCAGAAATATTGTTGATAAATGCTTTAACCACTTGGTTAAAACTTATGGCAAAGAAGATATTCAGCTTAGAGATGGCAGAGTCGTTAATGGCGCAAAATATTTGCTAAACGCTAAAAAAAGTCTTTCAAATCAAAAAACAAAAGCAGAAGAAAATACATTATAAAAATCACCTTGCAATTTGCAAGGTTTTTTTATGCACACAAGAATAATGCGATTTGATAAGCATTTTCTTACACTTATCTTTGCTGTGAATAACTTTTTCAAAAGGCAAATTGCATTGACACAGCAGACAAATAATTATATAATAATTATGTTAGGAGATATTTATGTTAGATTGCAAGTCTGCATACACTTATGCAAAAGATTATTGTTCAGAAAGATTCGAAAATGCTTTTCGCAAATATTTGGTATATTTTGACGACAACAGAATAAAGTATGGCACAATAGAAAATTTTAAAAATTGTTTAATGTTTTCTGGCTGTTTGTTTGATACACACAATGACGAATTGGCGACTTGGAAAATAGATTTGGTTAGTGTTAAAAAAACACAGTATTTATTCAAAATCAAGTTCACGCCGGAGAACACCGAAGTTGTTGATGAAAATTTGACACGTCTTTGCGAAATATTACAAAATATTGATGCAAAAAATGCCAATTTATATGGCAAAGTCTGCAAAGAATCAAAAGAAGAACTTAATGAAATATACAGAGTAGAAAATGGGTTATAGTATAACAAAGATATATCATTTATTTGATATATTTTTTTATGTTTTCTGTTGACAACACATATTATATGTGATACAATAACCTTGCATCTTGAAAAAGGGTGCTATTTTTTAGATTATTAAAATAGGGAGATAACCATGAGAGATAAAATTACACTTGAATGCACAGAATGCAAACAAAGAAATTACGACACAATGAAAAACAAGAAAAACACACCAGACAGAATTGAAAGAAAGAAATTCTGCCCATTCGGCAGAAAAACAAATCTTCACAAAGAAGCAAAGTAATTATTTTTAGGGGGAAGTATGGGAAAGTCAAAAAAGAAAAATAAAAATACAAAAAACAACCAACAAAACAACCAAACCCAAAATACTGAAGTAAAAGAAGAAGTCGTTCAAGAGCCTGCAGAAGTGGCTCAAGAACCTGTAAAAGCAGAAAAGCCAGCAAAGGCAGACAAAAAGCAAAAAGACAACAAAAAGAAGGCAAAAAATGAGCCTGTCAACAAACCAAACAAAGTAAAGGAAACTGTTGCAGAACTCAAAAAAGTTACTTGGCCAACATTTGGCAAAGTGGTTAAAAACACACTTCTTGTTATCTTTATCGTTGTATTGTCAACAGTTGTGCTTTTTGGCATTGACTACGGCTTAAGTTGGATATACAAATTGCTTACTGGCACATTATAATAAAATTGGAGATTTATATGGGTAAAGAGATAGATGAAAAACCAAAGTGGTATGTGCTTCATACCATATCTGGCTATGAAAACGTCGCAAAACAAAATCTTGAAATGGTTGTAGAAAAAAATAACCTTAAGGACAGAGTTTTTGATATCATAAGCCCAGAAGAAGAAGTTATCGAACAAAAAGATAGCGGCAAACAAGTTGTTGTAAGACAAAAAGTGCTTCCAACATATTTGCTTGTAAAAATGATTTATGGCGATGACATTTGGCACACCATAACAAGAACTCGTGGCATAACAGGTTTTGTTGGTCCAAAGGGAAGACCACTTGAACTTACAGAAAACGAAATTATGCAAATGAGACTTGAAGAACAAAAAGTTGACACATCACTTGCACTTAATGACACCGTAGAAATTATAGGCGGACCATTTGACAAAGTCAGCGGAACAGTTATTGAACTTGACCTTGAACTTGGCAAAGCAAAAGTAAGTGTAGAAATGTTTGGCAGAACAACACCAATTGATGTTTCACTTAACCAAATAAGAAAAATTAACTAATATTGATATTATATAGATAAACATCTATTTAATATAAATTGTGGGAGAAGTGTAAATTTGTTATGCACTTCATAAGAACCACAGCACTCTATTATGGAGTAGGAGGAAAAAATGGCAAAGAAAGTAAAAGCAGTTATCAAATTGCAACTTCCAGGCGGAAAGGCAACCCCAGGACAAAGCGTAGGTTCTGCACTTGGTCCACACGGAATTCCAACAATGGATTTCTTGAAACAATTCAATGATGTTACAAAAGATCAAGTTGGTTTAATTATTCCAGTTATCGTTACAGCATACGAAGACAGAACATTTAGTTTTGTAACAAAAACACCACCTGCAGCAGTTCTCATCAAAAAAGCATGCGGAATTGAAAAGGGCAGCGGCGTTCCAAACAAAACAAAAGTTGCAAAGATTACAAAAGCTCAAGTCAGAGAAATTGCTGAACTCAAAATGAAAGACCTTAACGCAGCAAGCGTTGAAGCAGCAATGAAAATGATTGCAGGCTCTGCAAGAAGTATGGGCGTAACAGTAGAAGATTAATTTAAAATAGTGGAAGAATAAAATTCGTTATCACCACAGGAGGATTTATGAAAAGAGGAAAAAGATACACAGAAGTTGCAAAACTTGTTGATAAACATACGTTGTATGACGTAGAAAAAGCAACAGAACTTGCAATAGCAACAAGCAATGTAAAGTTTGATGCAACAGTTGAACTTCACGCAAAACTTGGTGTAGATGGCAAAAGAGCCGACCAAGAAGTTAGAGGAACAGTTGTGCTTCCAAACGGAACAGGAAAACAAGTAAGAGTTTTGGTTATTGCCAAGGGTGATGCTGCCGCTGCTGCAGAAAAAGCAGGTGCAGATTATGTTGGCGCAGAAGATATGATTGCCAAAATTCAAGGAAATTGGGTAGATTTTGACGTATGTATCACAACACCAGATATGATGGGTTTTGTGGGCAGAGTGGCAAGAGTACTTGGTCCAAAAGGACTTATGCCAAACGTTAAAAGTGGCACAGTTACAGCAGACGTAGCAAAAGCAGTTGCTGATGCAAAGGCTGGAAAAGTTGAATATCGTCTTGACAAACAAAACATTGTTCACGTTGCAATTGGAAAAGTAAGTTTTGGTAAAGAAAAACTTATCGAAAACCTTAACGCAGTTATGGATGCAATCATCAAAAGCAAACCAGCTGCTGCAAAAGGTATTTACCTTAAGAGTTTGGCACTTGCAACATCAATGGGACCAGGCGTAAAATTCACATACAAGCAAAACTAATATTAAAATCGAGAGCAGTCTCGATTTTTTTATTTTATATTCCTGTTATGCTAATTATTGATTTTTGTCTATTTTACAAAATATTTCGTTCATATATAATCGATAGCAAAACTATAACAAAAGTAGTAGGTATAAAACAAAGTAGCAAATTTGGATATATTTTTGAGATAGTTTTTGCAAAACTGAGTGGTGGTTCCTATTCACCAACAAGTCACCCAGAAGGGTTCTATT
>JAFYCH010000005.1 GCA_017539765.1 Clostridia bacterium | reverse complement strand
TGTATTGTGGAATATTTTTGGAAGACGGAAGCAAATATCAAGAACTTAAAGACGCACTTGAAAAACTGAAACTTAACGACGCAAGCCTAAGTTATGAGCCAGAAAAGAGTGAAGCACTTGGCAGTGGCTTTTTGTGTGGGTTCTTAGGACTTCTTCACATGGAAATTGTGCAAGAAAGGCTTGAAAGAGAGTTTGACCTTGACATCATCTCAACAACTCCAAGCGTAAGCTACAAACTAACAAAAACAAATGGTGAACAAATGGAAATATCAAACCCAGCAAGTATGCCAAAGCCACCTGAAATTGCAAGCATAAGCGAGCCATGGTGTAATGTAGAAATTTGGACACCACCAGAATATGTTGGTGCACTTATCAATTTGTGCATTGAAAAGCGTGGCGAACAAAAAGACCTTAAGTATGTTGATGCCCAAAGAGTAAATCTCACTTTTGAAATGCCACTCAATGAAATTATTAGTGACTTTTTTGACAAAGTTAAAAGTGCAAGCAAAGGCTATGCAAGTCTTGACTATGAAATAAAAGAATATCGTCCAAGTGATTTGGTAAAAATGGACATTTTGCTTAATGGCGAAATGTGTGATGCACTATCTACCATAGTTTACAAACCAAATGCGTACCATCGTGGCAAAGCAATTACGGAAAAACTTAAAGAAATACTTCCAAGACAAATGTTTGAAATTCCAATTCAGGCAGCAATTGGCGGAAAGATTATTGCACGTGAAACCATAAAAGCGCTAAGAAAAGATGTTCTTGCAAAGTGTTATGGTGGAGATATTACTCGTAAAAAGAAACTTCTTGAGAAACAAAAGAAGGGTAAAAAGCGTATGCGTCAACTTGGCAAAGTTCAAGTTCCAAGCGATGCATTTATCAGTTTGCTTAAGATATAATTTTTTAAAAACACTTAAATTTTAATAAAAAATCGCATTATTTTGGCTATTTTTCTTTATTTTTTAACAATTTTTGCAAAACAAGCAGAGAACTTTCTTCTTTGCTTTTTTTGTTTTGTTTAAAAAAGTGATAACAAATTTTGAAATAATGAATAGAATTTTTATCAATAAAAAGGTTTATTATTTTTTATTAAATTTGTTTGTAAAACAAAATATCACAAATATATTTGCCAATTTGTGGAAAACTAAGTATAATATAAGTGTTATACTCAATGATAAAAATGTCGGGTAAGTAAATACTTATATGGGGAAGCTATGTCACATTTGATATATTATATTGTCAGTTTGGTACTTTCAGGTGTAGTTTTTGCACTTGGTTATATATTTAACAAAAAATCACAAAAAGTATTTGGTGTGCTTTGCAAAGTGTTTTCACTTTTGCTGGCAACTTTTTTCATTTTAAGATATATGTGGGACATGGACGCCATTGCAGTTACGTTTGCACTTGATGGCGTTGTTTTTGGTAATAAGTTCTTAAACCTTCTGGCGTTGCTTCTTGTTTGGTTTACATATTCTTCAAATTTGTTACTAGAACTTTTTGGATTTTTTAAGGTTAAAAGATTAAACACTTTTGTTAAAATAATTTCATTTCCAATTACACTTATAAACATAATTTTCTTAGGTTTCAATTTTTCTGCAATTATGGGTCGTGGTGCAGTAAACAATTTCAGCATCAGAGGCTTTTGGCTTGCAGCCTAAATTGGTATTGCATTTGGTTATGCATTGCTTGTGCTTTTGACCACAACAAATTGGAAAACTCTATTCAAGAAAAAAGAGAAAAAAGTTGAAGAAACCGAACAGCAACTTGCAGAGGAAAAATTGTTGCAAGAATATGAAATTGTTAAAAAATATCATAAAAATAGCGTAAATAATAGCAAAATTAAGCAATTTTTTGCAAAAATATGGTTTGGATTAAAAGTTGCGTTTAATGCAGTTTGTAAGTTTTTCAAGAAATATTGGTATGGTATTTTTGTTGTTTTGGTCGTATTTTTAAGCACCATGCCATCATATATTTTTCAAGCAATTTTTGGTTATGCCCATCAAGCATATGATGCACTTGATTTTCATATTCCACACAGAATAATTTTGTATGTTGGTTTAATACTTCCATTTATTGTTCATTATTCACTTAAAAAACAAGATTTTGAAGAAAGAAAGTTTTATTTGTTATTTATATGTTTAGGCACATTGCTTACATTTT
>JAFYCH010000029.1 GCA_017539765.1 Clostridia bacterium | reverse complement strand
GTAGTTCCCGCATCAATAAGCATTGTTTTGCCATCTGGAAATCTTATTGCAATACTGTCGCCCTGTCCAACATCAATAAAATGAACCGATAAGCCATTATCATCGAATTTGGTTAAATCATTTTCCACTGCAGAATGAGTGTGTTGATTAACTGCCGCCTCTATTGGCTGTTTAAAGACAAAGCCACCTGCAACTGTAAGGGCAACAATAACCAAAAAGATTATTAGTCTGAATTTTGAAAAAACTATAACATTTTTTGATTTATTTTTTGTATTTTTACTGTTTTTTCTCTTTTGTGCCATATTCTTACTCACTTATAATATTATTCTTTTCTGTTTTTAAAATGTTCTTTTTGTTTCTTTTAAAAAGTCCAAACAAATTAAACTTTTTCTTTTCTGGTTTTTCCGAAATTAGTTCTTTTATTTTTGGAATCATCTTAAGTGCTTGCTCATAACCTGCTTTGTACATCTCTTCTGCACCATCAAGTTTTGTGCTTTTATATTTACTAGTGTCCGCCTCAATGACAATATCGCTATATATTTTGCCTTTTACGGCATTGCCTTTCATCATAATTCTCATTGATGCAAACAAAATATCAACAAGTTTTGTACTGTCTGTACCATATCCCCTGGTTGGGTTTACGTCTATGCTGACAACATATTTACAACCACTGTTTCTTAGCACATCAGCAGGAATGGTGTTTTGTAGTCCACCATCAGCAAGCAAATATTCTCCAAATGGAACACTTTGAAATATCCCTGGCACAGCACAGCTGCCAGCAACCGCCTTTACAACACTGCCTTTGGTTATGTGGACTTCCTTTCCACTTTTTACATCAACAGCAACAACTGTAAGTGGCTTTTTCATATCTTCAAAATGAGCATCACCAATTGCGTATTTTATAAAGTTTTCTAATCCTTCCGTTTTGCTTGGAACAAAAAATAATTTACTGTTTCTGATGTCACTTACTTTTAGGTTCTTTGTCATTTTTAACATTTCATCACTGCTTAAGCCAAATGCATAAAGTGAAGCCACCATGCTGCCAACACTTGTGCCAGCAACTTCATCAAAAACAATATCGTTTTCTTCAAACGCCTTAAGTGCACCAAGATGAGCAAAACCTTTTGTCCCGCCACCACCAAACGCAAGACCTATTTTAAACTTTTTCTTCTCTGTTTTTTTAAACCATTTCATATTATTAATATTTTATCATATTATATTATTTTTATCAAATTTAAACATCAAATATAAACATAATCTTCGACAAAAAAATATATATTCTATCATCACAAACAGCCTAAGCAACCTTGTTAAAAAAACCGAATATTGACATTAAGACAAGTTTGTGATATAATATTTTTGTAGGAGATTTTTATGGACAGTTTTTTAGACAAAATAAAAAAAGCAAAAAAAATTGCAATTTTCTCACATGTCAGACCAGACGCAGATGCTTTGTGTAGTTCTTTTGCTTTAAAAAATCTTATAAAACATAATTTTGAAGATAAATTTGTTGACGTGTTTAATGATGGCCCTATCGGAGAACTATATGACCAAATTCTTAAGGACGAAGTTATAAATCCAAAACAATATCAAAACTATGACCTCGCTTTTGTTTTGGATTGCCCAACACTTGAAAGAATTGGAAAATGCAAAGAAATAATTAATGATATTCCAACAATAATAAACATCGACCATCACGAAACAAATAGTAAATTTGGAAACATAAATATTGTTACACCACTTTGTTCAAGCACTTGCGAACTAATTTATCTTATGGCAAAAGGTCGCCAATTAAAATTGAACTCAACAGTCGCAAAACAGTTGTATCAAGGAATAATAACTGACACAAATTGTTTCTCTTCATTTTCAACAACAGCTTTGACTCACAGAGTTACTTCTGAACTTTGCAAATATAAATTTGACAGCAATGCAATAAAAAGATATTACTTTAAAAACAACACACTTACGAAAACAAAACTTGTTTCAACAGCATTTTCTTCACTTAAACTTTATAAGGGTGCAAAATTTATTACAATGAAAATACCTTACAAGGCTTTTGAAGAAACTGGCGCAACATTTGATGACACACTTGGAATTGTTGACAATGGAATCAATATTGGTGAAGCAGAAGCAAGTGCAATTTTAATTGAATCAGAACCAAACAAAATTCATGTAAGCTTGCGTAGCAAAGGCAATGTGAATGTTGGAGAAATTGCAAAGGCTTTGGGTGGTGGTGGCAGTGTCTCTGTCGCAGCATATCAAAAAAACGGTGAACTAAAAGAAATCGAAAAACAATTGGTTGCAACCGTAACACCATATCTTTGCGAAGACAAAGAAAAAGAAGAGATAATATTCTAAAATTGCTCAGATGAGCAATTTTTTTTATGATTATATTAATTTACACAAAAAAAGCCACACTTTCGTGTGACTTAATTTATTTTAATTATTCAGCATCAGCACCGTTGTCTTCACCTTGCAATTTTGCAATTCTTGCATCAAGATCTGCAATATCTGATTTAAGTTCTTCAACTTGTTTTGTTAAGATACCATTTGTCTTTTCAAGAATTGGATATCTATCTTCATTTTCTTTCATTACTTCTTCACAATGTTGAACTGAAAGACGAAGTGCGTCAAGAACATCGAGATCCTCTGAAAGTTTCTTTTCTTTCTCCGGGTCTACCACATAGTTGTTAACACCAAACAATACAACTTTTTGTTTTGCAACAACTGCTTCTTTTCTTCTAAGTTTTGCTTTGTCTGATTCCAAGTTCTTTTTGATTCTTGAAAGTGGAACATATTCTTTTTTGTTTGCTTTGAGTTCTTTTTCACTGGCACTCAATCTTTCTTCCAAAACTGCCTTTCTTGCAAGCAAGCTTTCCAAACTTTCTGTTTCAACTGTTTCTACGGCTGGTTTTTCTTCAAGTTGTTTTGCAAGTTCTGCATTTTTTGATTGAAGTTCTGCAAGTTGTGCTTTGAGAGCTTCTTTTTCTTCATCTACTGTAGGTTCTTCCTTAGCTGGTTCTTCTGCAACAGGCTCTTCTACAGGTTCTTCTTCAACCTCTTCCGGTTCTTCTTCTGTTGCTTCTGAGTTGATATCATTGATAAGTTTTGCATACATTGCTTCGAGATCATCTTCCTCTTCAGGTTCTTCCTCAACTTCTTCAACATTTGAGTTAACTACTCTTTGTCTCTCTTCAATTTGTTTCTTTTCTTCATCTGCAAGATCTAAATCAATTGATTCGCCAACCTCTTTTGGTTCTTCTTGAGCTTCTTCTTCCTTTGGCTCTTCCTTCTTTTCATCGTCGAAACTTAATTGATAGTCTCTGTTTTCAAGCAATAGACGTTGTTCCTCTTGTTCTTCCGCCTTGCTCTCTTCGTTTGATTTGAATGGTTTAACTTCTTTCTTATCAAGAATTGAAACTACTAATGCGGCCAACAAGTAAATTACAAGACCTGCAACAATAATAATTCCGATTACAGCTAAAACATTCAAAACTGCTGATCCAAAATCCATATTTTCCTCCATTATTTGTTTTACGCATTTACGCGTAACGCTTTTACAAACATATATTAACACATTTAAAAAAATATTTCAATAGGTATTTTAATGTTTTTTAAAAAAATTTATTTTTTTGTTATTTTTTGGTAAAAAAACAATGAAAGAAACAAAAAAATTACAACAAAAATATTTATTTATGTTTAAATATTGTGCAAAAACTTAAAAATAAAAAAAAATGATACGATGATAATATGTGACAATCTTTTAAATAGTATCATTTTTAGTGGAGCTAATGACGGGACTTGAACCCGTGACCTCTGCCTTACCAAGGCAGTGCACTACCAACTGTGCTACATTAGCATATAATCATATTTTTTCTGCGACCTTTATTCAACATACGTTCACGGTAGTCCTTTCGGGCTGTCCTCTGTCAAAAATCGTCGCAATTCAACCATAAAGGTATTTTGCTTGTTTTCTCCAGAGCTTAGTTGTCGTGATTATCTGCCACTGGCAGTCACTCCAACACGCTCCAACTGTACTACATTAGCATATTGATAGAAAACTACTTGGTTTTTAGCCAAGCAGTTTGCCGTCACTTAATTGCTTATGCAAAATATCTGTAAATGCGAAAAGTATTCTGTAAAATTATCTATTAATACATGATAGTATTCATATTATCTTTTTTGAATTTCAGTTATTGATGAAGTAAGCAAAACAACATTTTCACTGAGTTTGATATATTGTTGTTCCAAAATTTTTTTAATAACTTCTTCAAAATCGTTACTTGCAACATTGATATCATAAGCCATTTTTGCACTTGTTATAATTCTTATTTTCATAATTACTTTTACCTCACATTTTGATTATATATTCAAGTGGGAGCGTTGTCAAGATATTTTATATTTTTTTTATAATTACGTCATATTACAGCATTATATTATTTTGTCATTGTAACAAAATAAATCAAAAAACAAATATAAAACAAATTTTATTGCTTTTTGTTTAATATTTTACTATAATTTTATTATGAATTTTAGAAATACCCATGAGAAAAATGATTCTGTAAAAAATTTACATGAAGGTCACAGACAAAGATTAAGAGAAAGATTACTTCAAACGAACTTTGTTGGTGCAGATGATTACCAAATTTTGGAATATCTTCTTACACTTACTGTAAAAAGAAAAGACACAAACGAACTTGCACACAAACTTGTAAACACCTTTGGAAGTCTTGCCAATATTTGTGACAGTAATATTGATGATTTGCAAAAAGTTGAAGGAATTACGCCAACAATTGCATATTTTTTGCATTCTGTGCCTTTTATTTTTAGAAATTATAAAATAAGCAAAACAAAACCAAAAGCAATTCTTAATTGTGCACAAGACATTTTTAACCATTTAGGTCAAGCAATATTCCACTTGCCAAAAGAAGAATTCTATATAATCTGTTTGGACAATGGGAACAAAGTTATTGGTCAAAAGATGTTATCTTCTGGTCAAGCGACAAATGTGGCAATTGATTTAGATGAATGCATTCAATATGCAATTAAACTTAAAGCAAAAAAGGTTGTTTTGTTGCATAACCACCCAACATCAGAAGCGGAACCAAGCATTGAAGATATGGACACCACAAGACATTTGTTTTTTAGATTTGCAACAACAGGTATTGAACTTTATGACCATATTATTGTAAATTATGAAGAAAAATTCTATAGTTTTGCTCATGATGGAAAAATTAAAAAGTATTATGATGATTACCAAAACTTTATGAAACAAAATTTAAATTCAAACTAAACATTTTTTTGATTGTGTTTTTTACTTTGTTTAAAAAATGTTTTATTGGAAAAAATGATTATGATAATATAACATATTTTGTAAAGCAAAAGTAAAAAAATTGTTCAAAATAATTTATTAACAAAAATTCGAAAAAATGTCGAAAAATGTTTTGACTTTTCGGAAAAATATGTTAAAATAAAGTATCAAATATTGGAGGATTTTATGAATAAAACAGAATTTGTTGCTGCAGTTGCAGAAAAAGCAGAATTGTCAAAGAAACAAGCAGAAGCTGCATATGATGCTATGCTTGAAACAGTTGTTGCTGCTTTGAAAAATGGTGAAAAAGTTCAACTTGTAGGTTTTGGAAGTTATGAACTTAAAGAAAAACCAGCAAGAGAAGTTTTCAATCCACTTACAAAGAAAAAACAAACTCTTGCAGCTTGCAAAGTTCCAGCTTTCAAGTTTGGAAAAGCATTTAAAGAAATGTTTTAATTAAAAAAACCAAGATTAACCTCTTGGTTTTTTTTTATTGTTTTATAACCCTACCAGCCGTATAAGCATATGGGTGGTTTTTTAATTTAACAGAAACATATCTCACTTCTTCTCCATTTTTTAATCCTAAAGTTACGGTATCACCAACTTCGTGCCGATATAAAGCAATTTTCAAATCTTTTGTAGAATTTATAATTTCCCCGTTTAAACTTACTATTATATCGCCATTTTTTATATCAGCATTTTGTGCAGGACTATCTTTGGCTACACTTTGAACATAATAGCCTTTTGCAATTTTTCCAACATTTTTCAGTTCATTGTCATAGCCAAAAACGCCTAAATATGTTGTTGCATAACTACCATTTGCAGATATTTTTTCTATGACAGGTTGAAATATATCAACCGGAATTGCAAAGCCCATACCTTCGGCATCGGTAACTTTAACTGTATTTATTCCTATAACTTCACCACGCATATTTAGAAGCGGTCCTCCACTGTTGCCTGGGTTTATGCTGGCATCATGCTGAATTAGATTATACAAAGTACTTTCGCCAAAACTATTATCAACAGAAATTGTTCTGTTGGTCGCACTTATTATCCCCATCGTAGCACTATGTTTAAATGCAAGATCAAGTGGCGTGCCAATTGCAACAACTTCATCTCCACTGTTATATCCCCCACTTTTGGCAAGTGGCAAATATGGAATATCTTTGCTGGCTTTAAGCATTGCCAGGTCGCTTGATGCATCTGTCCAGATAATTTTTGCATTGCAAGTTGAACCATCACTTAAATACAAATTGATTACATTGCCATTTTCTATTACATGGTTATTTGTAAGAATATAAGCTCCTTTTTTTATGCATACGCCTGTGCCTATGCTTTGATATCTGCCGCTTAGTGCAGCAATGCCCACAACAGCGGGTTTACAAGTGGCAACCAAATTTTGTATGCTTGAAATATTGCTTGTATCTATAAGTTTGCTGTCAAAATTTTGCTCTGAATCATTTGAATTAAAAAAAGAAATTTTATCAATTGCAGAACAGCCAACAAACAGAAAAATACTTAAGATAACAATAAAAATGTTTAAAACTTTTTTCATATTATGCCCTAATTTATTTTGTGTAAAAATAATAAAAAGAATATAAAAATCGTAAAAAAATAAGACAAAATATGGAAATTTCGCAAAAATCTTTCATTTTTTTTATATTTATGATATAATTAGTCGTATGAAAATAGTTAATTTAGGAAGTGGCAGTAAAGGCAATTGCACGGTGGTTGCGTCAGACAATACAACAATACTTATTGATGCAGGACTTCCAATTTTGGAAATAGAAGCAAAACTAAATTCTCTTGGCATTGACCCAATAAATATTTCTGGAATTTTAGTCACTCACGAACATATTGACCACATTAAAAGTTTAGGAAAGTTAAGTAAAAAATATCACATACCAGTATATGCACACATAAGCGAATGGCCTGTTTTGGAAACAAAGGCAAAAGATATTTTGCCACAATCAAAACACGCCTTTGACAATGATTTTTACATAGGTGATTTAACCATAAGTGCTTTTGGCTTAAGTCACGACGCAAATTTATGTGTTGGCTACTCTGTATATAACGCTGGTGCAAAATTTTCCATTGCAACAGACCTTGGGTGCTGCCCAAAAGATGTTATTGAAAAGCTGAAAGGAAGCAACCTTGTCTTGCTTGAAGCAAACCATGACGAGAATCTTTTGATGAACAATGCACACTATCCACTTATTTTGAAAAAGAGAATTATATCAAACAAAGGGCATCTTTCCAACAGACAGAGTGCAGAAGTGATAAGTCAACTTGTTGGCGGTACAAGTCAAATACTGCTTGGTCATTTAAGTGAAGAAAACAACTCTCCTCTGCTTGCATACAACACAATCAAATCATTGCTTGCACAAAAGGGAATTGTTGAAGGTGAACATATATTTATTGATGTCACATATCAACACAGAATAAGCAACATTTTTGAAATAAAAAGCAGCAAATAACAAAAAAGAGTAAAAATTATGCAGATTTTACTCTTTTTTTATGTTTTTTTTATAAAATAATACCATTTATTTATTTTGTTAGTTCTTTTTCATCGCTTAAATCTGTTTGTTTATTTTTGTCTTCACAAGCCAATGCAATGTATTCTTTTTTGTAGTCTTTAAGTCGCAATTTCATATTATCAAAATCTTTTTTGATTTTCTCATATCCTTTTTCTATCACAATTAAATCATCACAATTAACTTTTCTTGTTTTGCCTTCATGCCAACCAAACATTGTTTCATAGCCATATGTTTGAGCCCTGTAAGTATCTTCTTTAAATTTTCCTTCATTTACAATTCTTAATAATGTTTTAAGTCCTAATAAATCTGACCTAAAATAAAAATCATCATTAAGTTTGATTGAGAAAACATGTTGATTTAATTCTATACTTTTAATATTTTCTTTAAGTCCCATAATGGCGTCCTGCAAATATTGTTTATACTCTTCCTTATTCTCCATCTTGTAGTCTTGCATTGATTTATACATGTCTTGCTTTACATATGTAAAAGAATTTGCAGCAGAACCATTAATGCTATATTTATCATTTCTTAATTGACAATATTTTTGAGCTGTTTTTTCATCATCAAAAAAAATGCCAGTTGAACCTATATCTCTATCATATATCATATAAACTGTTTTCATGTCTCGCAATCTCCTTTATTCGCCTATTTTATCATAATAAAAACATAGTAACAAACATTTTTAATGATAATTTAAAACAAATAACTATGTTATTTTTTAAAAAATAAAAAAGACCAAACTGAATTGGTCTTTTGTTTTATAAATTTTCAATGTAGTTATACAAATTAGATTGAGCTGCAAGAGTTGAAAATCTTACATAAGAATAATTATTTAAGCCAGTGTCACGATATTTGAAATATGCATTAATCTCTGTTAAACTCGTTGTGTTTTTTACTTCAATAACAACTTCAATAAAATTGCTATCAGAAACAATGTCCGCTTTGTATTCTTTGCCGTTTAAAACAAGTTTTTGAGATGATTCGTAACAGAAAACAAGATATGGACCAGTTAGTGAACTAATTGACTTGTAACCCTCTGTTACTTCAACTTGTCTGTTTAATTTGCCTTGAAGTAATGATGTCAAAAATTTTGATTCAAAACTTTCTTTGTAAAGTTTCATAATTTCATTATACTCTTCTGAGTCTCTTGGCAACAATCTTTTGTTGTTTGGAGAACTTGAATTCGCTGTATGCATCTCTATTGTCACTGGGTCATTGAAACCAAAGTTGTAATCTTTAGGTACAAACGCCAACACTGCAACAGTAACTATGACTGCAACGAGCAAAAACAAAAGCGTAATTCCAACAAATTTTTTTGCTATTTTCTTAGTTTTTGAAGGTTTTTTAGGTGTTTTTTCAACATTTTCTAAAATTTCTTCCTTTTGAATATTTTCACTATCCATAATTTCTTATCCTTTTTTTTGTATTATTTTGCATCATCAGAGCCATCTTTTTTGTCTTCTTCTTTTACGACTTCTTCTGCTGGCTTTTCTTCTTTTGAAGTAGGCTCTTTTTCTTGAATCAAATCTTCATCAACCAAAATTCCGTTTTGTCTCATTGCTTCAAAAGTTCTTCTTTTGAGCTCCTCGACTTTTTCTTTTTCTTGAGTCTTTTTTAATTCTTTTTCTTTTTCGAGTTCTTCCCTTTCGGCATCTTCTTTTTGTTTAAGCACAGCCATAATTTCTTCAGTTGGCTTGCCTTCCATAATCATATTAACTTCTTCTGTATAAATAGTTTCGCATTCGAGAAGGAGCTCTGCCATTGCTTTAAGTTTGTCAAGATTGTCTGTCAGAAGTTTTGTTGCTTTTTTGTAATTTTCTGAAAGTATTTTTTCAACTTCTTCGTCAATTATGCTTGCAGTTTTTTCACTGTATTCAACTTGATTTCTGTAATCTCTGCCAATAAAAACTTCACTTGTTGAACCTAAATTGATAAAGCCAAGTTTTGCACTCATACCAAATTGTGTCACCATCTTTTTGGCAAGTTTTGTTGCCTTTTCTATATCGTTGCTTGCACCTGTTGTGAAGTCTTTGAAAATAAGTTCTTCGGCAACACGTCCACCCATCAATGTGCAAATCATACTGTTAAGTTTGTTTACACTTGCATAGTTGTCATCACTGTCTGGTCTTGACATTGTGTAGCCACCAGCCATTCCTCTTGGAACAATGCTGACTTCTTGCACGTCATCTGTGTCAGGAAGCAATTTGTGAAGTATTGCATGGCCACTTTCATGATACGCTGTAATCTTTTTATCTTTTTCTGTAAGCACTTTGCTCTTTTTCTGTGGACCCATCATAACTTTGTTTGCCGCTTCGTTGATGTCAATCATTGTTATTCTTGGTCTATCATTTCTTGCTGCAAGAATTGCTGCTTCGTTAAGAAGATTTTCAAGGTCTGCGCCACTGAAACCACTTGTTATTCTTGCAATGTTTTTAAATGTAACATTTTCTGCAAACTTTTTATTTTTTGCGTGAACTTCCAAAATTGCTTCACGCTCTTTAATATCTGGCATATTGACAACAATTTGTCTGTCAAATCTGCCTGGTCTAAGAAGGGCTGGGTCAAGAACGTCTGGTCTGTTTGTTGCTGCCATAACAATAATGCCTTCGTTTGTTTCAAAGCCGTCCATTTCGACCAACAATTGATTTAATGTTTGTTCTCTTTCATCAT
>JAFYCH010000028.1 GCA_017539765.1 Clostridia bacterium | reverse complement strand
GAAAGCATGATTATTTTATAACCGTTTTTCTGCATATCAATCAAATGATTATATAATTGTTTGTTGAGTTCACTTTGATTGTAAAACTTTTCACATGCATCACTTATATTCTCAAAAATTCTGCCATCTGTATATATATTAAATCTATGCAAACATAATGTATCATCAAAATCTACAAAAATTACTTTTTTCATTTTTTTCTCCGTATTTATAATGTATATCTATTATATATAATATATAACAATATAATAATGCTTATTTCACAATATGCTCGTCAAGATATGTTGCTTGCATATCTGCAACATGAATTAAAAATGCTGCGGGAAATTTGTAGTAAGCATCTGCAATGGAATAACTGCCACCTTTTACTCTAAGGTCAAATCCACCCATATGCCAGTTTATGGCAACTGCTTCTTCTCTTGAAAGTTTCATAAAACCACTGATGATATAAACACTTTTTTCACCATGGCCATAAGGCAATTCTTCTTCGGTGGTAAAATATGGCTCTTGCACCCAAACGCCATCTTTTTTTACGTTTCTCATATCAGTCTTATAGGTTTGAACCTTGCAAACATCATGAAGAAGCGCAATAACCGCAATACTTTCATCACTAATTGTTTCTTCATAGTTCTCACCATACTCGTTTTTTATTAAGTTAAGGTATCTGTGATAGACATTAACACTGTGGTCAACAAGTCCGCCTTGATAATTGCTGTGAAATCTTGTGCTGGCTGGGCATGTGAAAAAGTCTGTACCTTCAAGCCATACAAGTAATTTGTCAGCACCATCTCTTTTGATGTACTTTTTAAATAATTCAATAAATTCTTCTTTTTTACCCATAGTTTTATTATACAATAACAAAACAAAATTAACAAACAATTTTTACACACAAAATCTTATGTCAAAAACTCTTATTCTTAAAATAAAAAGATTATATCTCGACAAAGTCCGACAAAAAAAATAAGCATTTTTTAATTTTTCTATATTTTTTCATTGAAATACTTAAAAGAAAAATATATAATAAAAAGATGGAAAGGGCAAAAAAGACTATTGTCGAAAACAAAATGTTTAAAAAAGGAGATACGGTTGCAGTTGCTTGCAGTGGCGGCATTGATAGTATGTGTCTGCTTCACTTTTTGCACGCAAACAAAAAAGAACTTGGAATAAATGTAGTTGCAGTAAATATTGACCACCAAATTAGAGAAAACAGTTCCAATGACAGCGACTTTGTTGCAAACTTTTGCAAGGAGAATGGAATAACTTGTTACAAATTCAAGGTTGATGCTTTGGCACTAGCAAAAGAAAAAAAACTTGGAACTGAAGAAGCCGCAAGAATTGCAAGATATAAAATTTTTGACAGCCTGATTAAAAAGAACCTTGCAGACAAAATTGCAATTGCCCATCACCAAAGTGACCAAGCCGAAACAATACTTCTAAACATTTTTAGAGGCACTGGGCTAAAAGGTGCAAGTGGCATGGAAACAATGCAAGGAAACTATGTAAGACCACTTCTCAATACAAGTAAAGTCGAAATTGAAAACTACGCAAAAGATAATAACCTCGAGCACGTAGAAGACCAGACAAATAAAGATGATACTTATTCTCGAAACTTTATAAGAAACCAAGTTTTACCACTTATCAAAACAAAATGGAAAAATATTGAGAAAAATCTAATTAACTTTGCAAATGTTTGCAAGCAAGATGATGAATACATTTTAAGCACAATCAGTTTTGACGACATTTTGATTGAAAAAAATTCCGTAAGAATACCACTATACAAATTTGTTGCAAATGACGCTGTTCAAAATAGACTTCTTAGATATGCATTTGCAAAACTAGGACTTTCTAAAGACATTGAAAAAAGACATTTAAAGATAATTAGAGATTTGGTTGCAACTGGCGAAAATGGTTCAAAAATAAATTTGCCAAACAACTTGAAAGCAAGTTTAGATTACGATGAACTTATGCTATATGTGCCAAAACAAAAAAAAGAGTTTGTCCCAAAAGATTTCAAAACTGGAAAGACCGTTTTTGAAAACTTTGTTGTAAATATCAAAAAGACAAACAAGTTTGACTTGCAAGCAGAAAATACACATATTATTGACGCAAACAAACTTCCATCAGATGTTAAATGGAGAGTGAGACAAACAGGAGATGTCTTTGCTAAATTTGGAAGTGGAGAAAAAAAGCTTAAAGACTACTTTATTGACAAAAAAATTCCAAATCTTCAACGAGATCAAATCCCTTTGCTCGCTTCTGGAAATGAAATATATTGTGTACTTTGCTATGAAATAAGCGACAAGGTAAAAACAACCAAGGACACAAAAAAAGTTTATGTAATAGATTATAAAAAAACAAATAAGTTTTAGGCAAATGCTTAAAACTTTTTTATTATCATGTTGACCTTTGCTTTCTCTTTATCTTGGAAACACCTATTCCTTATATTGCTTATGAAAGTTAAGAAAATTATATTTTAAAACATATAGTTGTTTGTTCTTTTGGAATAATAAATCACAAAATTATAGATACTAAATATATGAAAGCATTAACAATTCTTCTTTGTTTTTTAAGTTTATTTAACTTTTCTTTTTTTAAAACTGACAATCAAAAAACAAACTTTGTTTTGTATGACGGAGAAATTAAAAACATCTTTATTCATTCACTTATCGCCTACCCCGATATTTTACAAACAAAAGCAAAAAATACAATAGCCACATATCACACCGACTGTATTGACTATGTTGAATTTGAAAATTTGCTTGATGAACTTTACAAAAACAATTATGTAATTGTTGACATTCACAAAACATTTACTACGGAAAATGGAATGACAAAAAAATGCAAGGTAAAAGTTCCTCGCGGCAAAAAACCAGTTGTTATTGGAGTTGACGATGTTGTTTATGACCCTAAAAAAAGCGGCAACGGAATGGTTGACAGACTATGTGTAGATAGCAATGAAAATATCTATACCGAAACACTTATTGATGGAAAAATTGATAAGAAATATGACAGAGAGTTTGCACCTATTCTTGAAAACTTTTTAACTCTTTACCCTAGCTTTTCTCCATTTGGCGACAGAATAACCATAAATCTTACGGGCTTTTGCGGAATACTTGGCTACAGAATAAGTGACAAAAATGAAATGGTAAGAAACGCCGAAACAGAAAAAGCACAAGTTGTTGTTGATAGATTAAAACAACTTGGCTACACTTTTGCTTGCCATAGCTATGCGCACTATCACACAAAAAAGGTAAGTGCAGAATTCGTAAAACAAGACTTTGCTGACTGGCAGAGATATATTGAACCAGTAATTGGCAAAACAAAAGTTTTTGTTTACCCTTATGGCGAATGGGAACTGGTGAACAGCAATCAAATATCAGAAAAACAAAAAGTCTTGATAGACTTTGGTTTCAAACTGTTTTTGGGAGTTGGAATATATGACTTTTATGGTTATATGCCACTTAGCAAAAACATAAACAGCAAAATATTGTTTGCAGACAGAAAACCTATAGATGGCTACACTCTTTTTCACCGACAAAACGAACTTAACAAACTTTTTGATTGTAAAAAAGTTTTAAGCAATTTTGCAAAACTACGTCAAAAATTTATAGCATAAAAAAGAACCCTCTAATTGGGTTCTTTGTTTTTTATGCCATTTGGAAAATTGATGTTTTGATTTTTCCGCTATCTGTAATAGATACTGTTAATTTGTCACTAAGGTCTGATTCTGTTGGAGATGTATTTATGTTGTCATGTCTATATGTAATACCATCGATAACTTCAACTCTAGATGTCTCTGTATTACTGTTCCAACTATCATATTTTACTGAGCCAAGAGTTACATCAAGTTTAACTGCTTTTGCTTTTCCTTTTGCAACAAATGTATAAATTTTTCCATCGCAAACTTTTATTGTCGCACCAGACTTTGCAGTGATTACGTTTTCGTTTTTAATATCCAAAAACTCTGCTGTAACACTGTTTGTATCTGCCTGAAGAATTGTTCTGCCAGAAAGATTTGTTGCTGTAATTTTACCTTTTTCTTGATGAACTTCCAAAGTTTTTCCGAATACACCTTCTGCAAAATTTACAGTTGTTCCATAATTCTTGTTATCAACAAAAACATTGCTGTGTGCATTTTTTATAAATACACCATTTTTTGTTGCATATATATTTACATTGGCATAACAATGATTGATATATAAATGACCATCACCATTTTTGATTGTACAAGTTTTGCCTGGTTTAGTTTTGCAAAGTGAACCAAATACTCTGATGTTGTTTGCACCACTGTCACAAGTGATTCCATCTTCTACATTATTTGCCCAGAATTGAACGTTTTGTGATTGAATATAAACAAATCCATAAACTGTTCCGCCAACTTTTACATCACCGTCTTCGCAATCAATAATGTTCAAATTCCCTTTTATGTTAACTTGTTTGATATCTTGAAGTGCTTTGTTAACATTCCTGTTTTCACTTTCAATCTTTCTATCTAAATCCTTAATTATGCTTACATTTGTTTCCATCTTCTTTTGTCTTGTATATTCTTCCACTTTGCTGTTTTCCAAAGTGTTTACTGGTTTTTCTGGAACAGAACCAAACTCTATATAAGGATTTTTACCTTCAATCAAAACATCTCCTTCAACATCTTTGTTGAATATAATACTTCCGCCTTCTGTTCTGATATAAACATCATTTTTGATGGTTGAATTAATTGTTATTCTTCCATAACTTGTTTCCAAATTAAGCTTGCCTTGAATTGTCAGATAATCGCTTACTGCAATTTTTGAAAGAAGTGATTTGTTTTTGTTGATTAAAGTCATATCGTTTACAGTAAATGCATGATCATTACCAATATCAACAGCATCAGAAGCGGTTGAAATTTTAAGACTGTTTAAAATATAATCAGCTGAACCTATTTTTTGTGGAAGTGCAATTTTAATCACTGTTTTGTTTCTAAACAAAAGACCTTTTGGCTCTTTTGTAGCAATTTTTAAAACTCCGTCCTTAAGAACTGGTTGATCAGAAAATTCTGTACCTTCAGTGTTTGTAGCAACATTGTAAGAATATTTTTTTACATCACTTTTTACAATGCCCTGAAAGTCTTGAATCATAACAACAGAAACTTTTGTTATACTTGCATCACTTGCAGGCATCAAAACAATATCTGTTGCATCAGTATCAATTTCCAAACTGTTTACTTCAGATTGATCGTAATAATAAATATCCCCTGTCATATTTTGGCTTGCATAAGTGTAACCAAACAAATTTACATGAAAAACCATCATGATTGCAAACGCAAAAAGTGCAACCATAAGTAATATTCCAACAAGTATCAATATGCTATTAAAAACTTTTTTAATCAATTGCATAACGCACCTCTTTATATAGATTATATATTATATTATAAAAAAAATCAATAGTTAAAAAAAATTTACTTGCAAAAACAAGTAAATCTTTTATTATTATTCCAAAATTCCTTTAATTCTTCTTACGCCAGCACTGCTGCTTTCTTCTTTTTGAAGTTTAAAATGTCCAAGTTCTCCTGTATGCTTTACGTGTGGTCCACCACAAATTTGAATGTCGTAGTCACCAATAAAGTAAACATTAACTTCATCACCATACTTGCTGTCAAAAATTCCAATCGCACCAATTTCGTGTGCTTTTTGTGGTGTCATTACTTCAAAGTGCACTGGTAAATCTTGCTTTATGACCTCATTTACTCTATCTTCAAGTTCCTTCTTTTCTTCTTCTGTCATCTTGTGGTCAAGATTGAAGTCAAAACGCATACGCTCTGGAGTTATGTTTGAACCACGTTGCTCAACCTGATCTCCAAACATTCTTTTAAGTGTCTGAAGTACAATGTGTGTGCAAGTGTGATATTTTGTTTCCATTTCTCCATGACCTGCAAGTCCGCCTTTGAATGCTTGGCTTAAACTTGCACGAGAAAGCTCTTGATGAACTTCTACTTCTTTTTTATAGCCGTCCATGTCAATTAAAATACCATTTTCTGAACACAATTCTTTTGTAAGTTCAATAGGAAAACCAAATGTGTCATGAAGTTTAAATGCGACATCTCCGCCAAGAATACCATTTTGCAAATTTCTTGTTGCTTTTTCAAATTCTTTCATACCAGCATTGAGTGTATTGTTAAATTTTTTAACTTCCGCATTAAGTTCTTCTATAATCACATTATGGTTAACCTTCAAAATTGGACAATCATCATTGTAATAATCAACAAAATAGTCAACAATTTCTGAAAGTTTTGTTGTATCTGCACCAATCTTTTTTGCATAAGTAACAGCACGTCTGATAAGTCTTCTTAAAACATAGCCTTGTCCGACATTTGATGGGCTTACTCTATGTTCATCACCCAAAATAAATGTGCTTGCTCTAAGATGATCAACAACAATTCTGAATGCTTTTATTGTGCCATCATTATCTTCATATTTTGCAGTGCTTATGCTTTCCAAAACATTTATTGCGCCTTTCATTACGTCAATTTCATAAGCAGATTTGAAGCCATTGAGTGCTGCAACATTTCTTTCAAGTCCCATACCAGTATCAACATTTTTTTGACTGAGAAGTTGTGGCTTTTCACCTGCGTTATGAACAACATATTGCATAAACACATTGTTTCCAATTTCAACATAATGTCCGCAATCACATGCAGGGCTACAATTTGGTCCGCAGGCAGGCTTATCAGTTACATAAAACATTTCTGTATCTGGTCCGCATGGTCCAGTTTCACCCGCACTCCACCAGTTGTTATCTTTACCAAAATAGAAAATTTGATTTTTTGGCATACCCGCTTTTTCCCAAATTTCAGCACTTTCTGTATCTCTTGGTGCACTGTCGTCACCTTCAAAAACTGTAACAGCAAGTCTGTTTATTGGAAGTCCCAAATACTTTTCACTTGTCAAAAATTCAAAACTGTTATGAATTGCTTCTTCTTTAAAATAATCACCCAAACTCCAATTTCCTAACATTTCAAAAAATGTAAAGTGGTTTGCGTCACCAACAGAATCTATATCGTTTGTTCTAAGACATCTTTGAACGTTAAAAAGTCTTTTGCCTTGTGGGTGAGGTTTGCCAAGTAGATAAGGCACAAGTGGTTGCATACCTGCTGTTGTAAACAAAACAGAACCATCATTTTCTGGAACCAAGCTGCTGCCTTGAATTTGTGTGTGATTGTGGCTTGTAAAGAAATCTATCCACATTTTTTTAAGTTGCTTTACTGTAAAATTTTTCATGATTGCTCCTTGTAAATATATACAAACAAATTATACAAAGAGTGTTGTGTTTTGTCAATTACAATCACATTGTTTTTTCTAAATCATAATCATTTTCGAGTTGTTTGACATAATTATTTTTTTGATTGTTAAACTTTTTTAACTTGCTTATTTTTCTAAGTTTGAATACATATTCCAAAGTGTCAAAAATTGCATTGGCTGTTTTTGGGTCTGGAAGTGTCACAAATTTTGTATCTCCATAATAGTGATAATCTTCAAAATAATCAAAATATTCAGAATAATTTATGCATGTTGCTTTTGTGCCATTTTGTTTGTCACCTTGTTCAAATTTTTGTCTTATTTTTTCTCTTAATTCTTCCGTAAACTTTGGTTTGAAATCAGTTTTTCCATATTCAAAATTTTCTGCTTTCAAAACAAATATTTCCTTGTTTTTTGTGGTCATCTTTTCTATGCTCTTTTTTGTAAGTTCTTTTTCTGTTTCTTTCAATTTTTGTGCAATTTCTTTTGGCGCAAGCAATGTTGTAACATAAACATAATAATGATCCCCGCAATCATCTATATCTGTACAATCATCATACTTCCAATAATCCTCCGAAAAATCATTTGTGACAATTGTCACTTTTTCGTAATCATTAGAAAAATATTTATTTATTCTTGATTGGTAAAATTCAAAAGGGCTTGGCAATTCCTTGATGATTTTTTTGTTATCAAAGCACAAAGGAAAATCTCCATCAAGAGAATCAAACCACTGTCTTATCATTTGAAAACTGCCTATATGGTTTATATCATCGCAATAGTCCGAATAATAGAACTTGTTTGCAAGAATACATTTTTTAAACTCTTCAATATTCTTCTGCGAATCTTCGTCATACTCATAATCACTATACTTTGCGTCTTCTTCACACCCGAGCCACTTGCTTGGAGTAAAACAAATTGTCTGCATACCTTTTTTAATTACACTTTGTTTAAGTGCCTCATACTCTTCCTTAGACTGGCTTAATACTTGCATTTTGTAGTCATCAACAAGTTTTTTTGCAGTTTTTGTTGCTTCTTTTAATTGATTTCGCACATCAATATACTCTTTTTTTGTTCGCAGAATATTTTCAAGTTCTGGAAGCGACAACTTGTTTTTATAATACTTTTCATAAGCGTCATCAATCGTTCCTTGCTTATCTGTTTTGATTTTTAATTCTTTACAGTTATTCTCAAGTTCAAAAACCGTGTTTTCTGTTTTAACCTTTTGTGCATAATTACTTATTTTTGATTTTATGCCTTTTTCAAAAT
>JAFYCH010000027.1 GCA_017539765.1 Clostridia bacterium | reverse complement strand
TGTATATGCTAGAGCAAGTTATTGTAAAAGCAAATGGTATACAAAGTTTTATTCCGGGTTTTAGAGTGTCAGGCAAAACAGGTACAACTGAACTTATGACATCAACAGGCAAAACAGGGGAGCATATTGCAAGTTTTGTTGGGGCGTTTCCTGCTGACAAACCAGAGTATGTAATTTTGGTTGTTGTTGATAGGCCAACAAGTGGCAGTTATTATGGCAGTATTGTTGCAACACCTTATGCGAAAATGGTTTTTGAAGGGATAATAAAGTATAAAAATATGCAACCAAGTTCAGAACTTGCAAGTGATTTAAAGAAAATGGAAAAAAATATTGAAATGCCAAACCTTGTTGGCAAAAGTTTGAGCGAAGCAGTGGGAATGGTAACAAATTTAGGACTTCAATATGAACTTGATGGTGAAGGTGGAACTGTTAAAGCACAATATCCAGCCCCAAACACAATGATGTACAAAAATGGAATTGTTGTTTTGACAACATAGTAGAAAGATTTTTTTATTAGTGCTTTTATGTCAATTAAAAGCACTTTTTCATAAAAAATATTATGGAATTAAAATATATTTTATATAACACTTTAGATTATAAGATATTTGGCAATATTGAAAAAAATATTGAAAAATTATGTCAAAACAGTAAAAAATGTACAAAAAATTGCTTATTTTTTTGCATAGATGGCATAAAAACGACTGGCAGTTTATACATAAGTGAAGCAATAACTTATGGTGCAAATGTAGTTGTTTTGGAAGAAAAACTAAATTTTGATATTGAAAATCTAATAAAAAAGTATAATAAAACAACATTTGTTTTTGTAAAAGATTTGCGAAAAAGTATGGCGGTGATGTGCGCAAATTTTTTTGATAATCCACAAAAGAAATTAAAGATTGTTGGCATAACAGGAACAAACGGAAAAAGTAGCACTGCTTTTATATGTTATAACTTGTTAAAGATACAAAGTAAGAGAGTTGGGCTTATTGGAACTAGTGGCATATTTTTTGACGACAAAAAGATTGATTTGAATATGACTACGCCTGACAGCATTGACCTTTTTGAAATATTTGCAAAAATGGTAAAAGCTAAAATTGAGTATTGCATAATGGAAGTAAGTGCACATGCAATTTATCTTGACAAAGTTTATGGAATAGAGTTTGCAGTCAAGGCACTTACAAATGTCAAAAGTGACCACCTTGATTTTTTTAAGACAAAAGAAAACTATATAAATGTCAAACGACATTTTTTTGAAAGGGGCAAAAAGTTTGTAATAAATGGAAATGACAAGGTTGGTCAAGAAATAATTTTAGGTTCAAAAAAAGATTGTGTTGTTTATTGTTATGATAATTTAAAAAATAAGAAAATTTGCAAAAATTTTAAAAAAAATACTGTTTTTTATGCAAAAAATGCAAAATTTTCACTAAAAAACACTATTTTTGACCTAATTTTTAAAAATAAAATATACAATATTTCTTCTAAATTAATTGGAAAGTTTAATATAGAAAACATTCTTTGTGCAGTTGCTATTTTGTTTTGTTTGGGTTTTGAACCAGAAAGTTTTATACAAAATATATCTCAAATTTGCAATGTGGCAGGGCGCTTTGATTGTGTTTTTAATGATGGTTTTTCTGTAATTATTGACTATGCTCATACAACCGATAGTTTGAAAAATCTTTTAAAAACAGTCAAGTCTGTTTCAAGAAACAAAAATATCATTGTATTTGGTTGCCCAGGGGAAAGAGATAGTTACAAACGTTTTGAGATGGGAAAACTTGCGGGAAGGTTTTGTGAATATGTCATACTTACAACCGACAACCCTGCAAGCGAAAATGCAAGAAGAATTATGTTTGAAATGCAGCAAGGTGCAAAGCAAACAAATGCAAAGTGTTTTTGTGTTGAAGACAGAAAAAGTGCAATAAAAAAAGCAATCAAAATTGCTCAAAAAGAAAAAAACGTTAATGTTTTGATTGTAGGTAAGGGAGTTGAAGAATATCAAATTGTTGGTGACAGGCACATTCCATATTCTGATTATAAGGTAGTCGATGAAATTTTAAAATCACAACAAAAATAAATATTTTGTCAAAAATAATTTTATTCATAATACACAACATATAAATAATATGATTATGGATAAAATTTTTTTGTGTATTTTGCTTGGTTTTTTGTTTAGTTTGTTATTGTCTCCACTTGTAATTAAGTTTATGAGAAAACTTAAAGCCAATCAAGAAATTTATGAATATGTTGACATGCATCAAAAAAAGGTTGGCACTCCAACTATGGGTGGACTAATTTTTTTGATAGGGACAGCACTTTCTTTTTTTTGTGTCACAAATAGTTTTAATAAACTTTCACTTGTTTGCCTTGCATGTTTTTTTGCTTTCGGTATTATTGGCTTTTTGGACGACTTTTTGAAAATACACAAAAAACATAATCTGGGGCTTAAACCATATCAAAAGATTATTGGACAAGTTGCCATAAGTGTTATTATTGCAATTTTTGCATATAAAAACATTTACATAGGAAGTGAAATATTTTTGCCATTTTCTTCAAAAGTTATTGACCTTGGTTGGCTGTATGTTCCGTTTTGTATTTTTGTTTTTCTTGCAACCACAAATGCAGTCAATCTCACAGACGGTCTTGACGGACTTGCGGGTGGTGTGAGCATATCATTTTTTGTGGGCTTTTTGAGTGTGTTTTATGTTCTGCTTACAAAAACCCCAGTTTTTGATGTGATGCTTGCAGGCGAGTATAACAACATTTTGCTTTTGTGTGGAGCAATAATTGGTTCACTGCTTGCATATCTTCTTGCAAACAGCCATCCTGCAACAATTTTTATGGGTGACACAGGTAGTCTTGCTCTTGGTGGACTGATTTCTGCAATATGCATTTGCACAAAACAAGTTTTACTTATTCCAATTTTAGGAGCATTATTTGTTTGGAGTGCAGTGTCGGTCATTGTTCAAGTTGTTTATTACAAAGCAACAAAAAAACGAGTGTTTTTAATGGCACCATTTCATCATCATTTAGAAAAAAAAGGTATGCATGAAACCAAGATTGTTGCAATTTATATCATCATCACTTTGGTTATTTCAATTCTTTCATCATTTTTAACTTTAATTATTAATTGATTATTTAAACGTTTGCTCTTGACAGTATACTTTATAACTAATATAATACAGATGAAAAAAGGGGAAATTAAAATGATATTAAATGTTGTTAGTTTTAATATTAAGTGTGATGATACTATCGCAGAACTTCAAAAAGAGCAACTTTGGGAAAACAGAAAAGATAATTTGGTTAAAGAAATTTTAGATTTGAATGCTGATTTGATTGGTATGCAAGAAGTTATGCCACATCAATATGACTATTTTAAAGAAAACTTAAAAGAATATGGCTCAATATATTGTTCTCGTGATAAAAATGCCACAAACGGAGAAGGTTGTCCAATTTTTTATAAGTTGAGCAAATTTGAACTTTTAGAACAGAAAACATTTTGGCTTAGTGAAACTCCAGACGTGCATGCTTCAACAAGTTGGAACAGTCGTTGGCCAAGAATTTGCAGTTATGTGGTTTTAAAAGATAAGAGCACGGGTAAACAATTTGCATTTTTTAACACTCATCTTGACCACAAAAGTGATGAAGCTCGAACAAATGGTGTAAAGTTGATTGTTTCAAAAATTAAAGAGTTAAATTTGCCGGTAATTTTGATGGGAGATTTCAATAGCACAAAGCAAAATATGGCTTATGGCGTTGCAAAAAGTTATTTGACAGATTGCAATGAAAAAAATGATGGTTCAATAACATTTCATCTTTGGGGACACCCTGAAATTTTGCAAAATGGCATTACAAACATTGACTATGTTTTTCAAAAAGGTTTTATTACAAAAAATATAGAGTAGTAGACAACGTAAAAAATGCACTCAAAAACAGTGACCACTTTGCTTTGAATTGTGAACTTGAATTGTAATTTTATGTTATGAAATAAAAGACTATATCATATATTAGTTATGACTATATTGATATAGTTTTTTTATGCAATAAATTAGGGAAGTGTGAATGAAAAATATATTCAAAAACAAAAATGTGTTAGTGATTGGCCTTAAAAAAAGTGGTCAAAGCAGTTTGGAACTTTTGTCAAAACTAGATGCCATTTGTTATGCCTATGACGACAACAAAGATGTTTTGAAACAATTTGCCACTCAAAACAAATATAACCTAATCACGCAGCTTGATGAAGATATAATCAAAATTATGGACTATATTGTCATTTCTCCAAGCGTGCCAATAAACAGCGAGTGGGTAAAACTTGCAAAACTATATGGCATAAAAGTGCTTGGAGAACTTGAACTTGCAAGTCTGTTTGCAAAAGGTAAAATGGTTTCAATCACAGGTTCAAACGGCAAAACGACAACTTGCAGTTTGATATATCACATTTTGAAATCTTCAGACCAGCATTGTGTTTTGTGTGGAAATATAGGGGAGCCATTTACGGAAAATCTTTTGCCATACAAGACAACTTATTGCGTAGAAACAAGCAGTTTTCAACTTGAAAGTGTAGATATGTTTAAGCCAAACATAGCAGGCATTTTGAACATTACACCAAACCACCTAGACAGACATTTAACTTTTGAAAAGTATGCTGAAGCGAAGTATAACATATTTAGAAATATGACAGGTACTGGCACACTCGTTTTGAACTATGACGACAAAAATTTAAGAAAACTTGCAGATGCAAAAATAAAACCAAAAGTCGTTTGGATAAGTGCAGAAAAAGAGATTGACGGCTATTTTGTCAAAGATGAAAAAGTATATTTTAAGCACAAAAAGAAAGTGAACTTTATTGCAGATATTTTGCAAAGAAAACTTGTTGGCAGTCACAATTTATGCAACATACTTTTTGCAGTTGCTGTTTGCAAAAAACTAAAAGTCAAAAACAAAGATATAGAAAAAGCCATAAATACTTTTGTGCCACTTAAACATCGACTTCAATTTGTAAAAAATGTCAACGGGGTGGACTATGTAAACGACAGCAAAAGTACCAGCCCAGACAGCACTATAAAAGCAATTGACACATATCAAAAAAAGCCACTCATTTTGCTACTTGGTGGAAGTAATAAAAATGCATCTTTTGATAAACTTGCAAAAAAAATCAAAGCGAACAGAAATATAAAACTTGTTGTGGTGAGTGGTGACACTTCAAAAAAAATAATTAAATCATTTTCAAAAATTGGCTACAAAAATTTTTACAAAGCAAATAGTTTTGCAGATGGTTTGGAATATGCAACAAATCAGTCAGCAAGCGGAGATACAATTTTGCTTTCGCCTGCTTGTGCCAGTTTTGACTACTTTAAAAGTTTTTGTGAACGTGGTGATGCGTTTATTGATTATGTAAACAATATAAAATGATATTTAATCTCAAAAACATATATTTGTTCTGATGAAATAAAGTATCAAATAGATAGTTAAAATAACAAAAAAACAAGGTGATAAAAATTGAAAACAAAACGATTTAAAATAAAATTAGATTTTGTCTCAATATTGCTCATTGCAAGCACGATTTTGCTTGCTGTTTTTGGTGTTGTTATGGTATATAGTGCATCTTGTTATAACGCAG